>NZ_CAWPRX010000214.1:0-36219 GCF_963890365.1 Tychonema sp. LEGE 07196
TGCTGATTACGCCAATACTGCCATCCCTGTCAATTTTGCCGCTGGGGATTCTACACCCAAGACGATCGTCGTTCCTATTGTCGATGACGCTTTGGTGGAAGGTAACGAAACCGTCAACTTAAGCTTGACCAATCCCACCGGCACCAGCCGTGTCAGCTTGGGAACGCAAAGTACCGCCACTTTGAACATCGTAGACAATGACGCTGCTGTCCCTGTCGGCACCCTGCAATTTAGCGCCCCCACATTCAGCGTCAACGAAGATGGAACGCCCGTTGCAGCCGTGACAGTCACTCGCACAGGTAGCAGCACCGCTGCCGCCTCAGCTACCGTGAACCTCACCAATGGTACTGCTACAGCCCCTGCTGATTACGCCAATACTGCCATCCCTGTCAATTTTGCCGCTGGGGATTCTACACCCAAGACGATCGTCGTTCCTATTGTCGATGACGCTTTGGTGGAAGGTAACGAAACCGTCAACTTAAGCTTGGCCAATCCGACAGGTGCCACGCTTGGAACGCAAAGTACCGCCACTTTGAACATCGTAGACAATGACGCTGCTGTCCCGACCAGCACCCTGCAATTTAGCGCCCCCACCTTCAGAATCAGAGAAGATGGAACCGCCGTTTCAGCCGTAACAGTCACTCGTACTGGCAGTAGTGCGGCTGCTGTCTCAGCGACGGTGAGCTTGGCCGATGGTACTGCTGTTGCCCCTGCTGACTACGCCAATAGTCCGATCGTTGTCAATTTTGCCGCTGGCGATTCTACACCCAAAACGATCGATATTCCGATCGTCAACGATACTTTGTTCGAGGGTAACGAAACTGTCAATTTAAGTTTGATTAACCCGACAGGTAATGCCGCGATTGGAACCCAAGGTACCGCCGTTACGACCATCGTAGACAATGACAGCACCCTGCAATTTAGTTCCCCTACCTTTAGTGTCAACGAAGATGGAACGCCCGTTGCAGCCGTGACAGTCACTCGCACTGGTGTAACCTCTGGTACAGTCTCAGCCACCGTCAGCTTAACCGATGGTACTGCTACTGCCCCTGCTGACTACAATGCTAATGCGATCGTTGTTAATTTTGCCCCTGGCGATTCTGCACCCAAGACGGTCAATATTCCGATCGTCAACGATACTTTGTTGGAGAGTAACGAAACTGTCAATTTAAGTTTGGGCAGCCCGACAGGCAATGCCTCGATTGGAACCCAAAGTAGCGCCACTTTGGACATCATAGACAATGACAGCACCCTGCAATTTAGTGCTCCTACCTTCAGGATCAGAGAAAATGGAACGGCCGTTGCAGCCGTGACAGTCACTCGCACTGGAAGTAGTACCGGTGCAGTTTCAGCTACCGTGAACCTCAGTAATGGAAGTGCTCAAGCCCCTGCTGACTACACCAGTAGTCCGATCCTTGTCAATTTTGCTGCTGGAGATTCTGCACCCAAGATAGTCAATATTCCCATTATCGATGACACTTTGGTGGAGGGTAACGAAACTATCAATTTAAGTTTGGTTAACCCGACCGGCAATGCCACGATTGGAACCCAAGGTACAGCCGTTACGACGATCGTAGACAATGACAGCACCCTGCAATTCAGCGCCCCGTTCTTCAGTGTCAACGAAAATGGAACGCCTGTTTCAGCAGTGACAGTCACTCGTACTGGTAGTGCTGTCGGTGCAGTCTCAGCGACGGTGAGCTTGTCCGATGGTACTGCTACAGCCGGCCCTGATTACACTAATGGTTTGATCGCTGTTAATTTTGGCAATGGGGATTTAGTACCCAAAACCATCACCATTCCCATTATCGATGACACTTTATTTGAGGGTGACGAAACTCTCGGTTTAACTTTGGTTAGCCCTATAGGCGCCACAATTGGAAGCCAAAGCAGCACCGTTTTGAGCATCATAGACAATGACCCTGCACCTGTTCCCCCTTCCCCTCTCGTTCCCGCTCCGGCTCCCGCTCCCACTGGCTTAATAACTGCATCGAGGATTGTCCCCGCCGATGATGATCTAATTACTAACTTTGCGGAGGCTAATGCGAACAACCAAGTTAGCAATGTCGGGCAAAATGGGATGCCATTGCAGAGCAGTACCGATATGCAGAACGCGGATTGGATGGTCAATTTCACCAACTCTTTGGGTGGAATGGCGATCGCAGGCCCAGGAACTTCCTCTAACGTCGGGATTAATTCCAATAACTCGATCGGCAATTTCGGTACCACAGATAATTGGTTGAATTTACCCAAAGAGCCGATTATGGGCAGCAATGCCTCGAATCTATTGCTGGCTTAGATGCTAGTTTGGTCGCCTTTAACCAATTTGCTCAGTGCGTTTTTTGACGAGCGATTTGCGTTAGTGGGTTTTAATCATTGGTGATAACTTCTAAAGTTGTCACCAATGTCAAGTGGGAGAGGCAGACAGATTTAAATGCTGCCTCATCCTCGCTTGATAATGATATTTGGAGTTGAGACTAAACAACTCTTGTATGAATTTTTGATTTACAGGAAAACCGCTGATGAACGTTGCTGAACGCAGACTATTTGAAAATAGTTGATGAATGAATGTAATTGCTCGTCCAATCAAGCCCCGTAAATCAGTTAAATTTATTATGAATAGCTTTGTTTTTTGGCTTAGACTGGTGCGGTAATTGCCTCGATCGCACTTCAATAGCTCGATCGCCCGCATCACTCAAAGGCCACTCCAACTCATCAATATCGTTATCATTGCGGAACTTCTTCACCCGAATATCAGCACCGTTGATAATCGCCCCCAACAGCCGCGGCCCGGATTTATGCGAATCCTCGTCGTCAAATTCCAGCAACTGATCCGCAGCTTCAGACAACATACTAGCCAGAGTATAACCAGCCCGCGCCACCAAAATTATACCGTCCGTGTACGGTTCCAGCGTCAACGCATCATTGCACTCGCTCAACGCCGGAGAATCCACAACCACAAAATCAAAGCGATTGCGAACATCCTCGAACAATCTCCGCATTTCACTCGATTCGAGTACCGCCGAAGCCTGCCGCAAACAGCCCGGACTCGGCACAACATACAGGTTTTCCACATCTGGAACCAAATGGACGCACTCGCTCATATTGCCGTAATAGTGCAAAGGTTCCACCGCCGCTAGAGGATCTGTAGCGATTCTCAAAGATTCTACGTTGGAAGCCGATCGCAAATCTGCTTCAATTAATAAAGTCCGTTTGCCCGATCGAGCCGAGGCAATTGCCAAATTGTAAGCACTAAAACTCTTCCCCTCCAAAGGAGCCGCCGAAGTCAACAACACCACCTTCACCGGACTTTCGCCAATTCGACGCAAATTAGTCCGCAACCGCTCGTAAAACTCCAAATAGGGGGAATTGGGCTCCAAAGCCAGAGGCATATCATCCTCGTAGGAATCAAACACGATCGCTTCAGGCAAAACTGCCAGTATCGGCACCTCTTTTTCCACCAAAGCCGCCCGCACTTCTTCCCAACTGTAAAACTTGCCGTTGAGCATCCCCAACAAAAATATCAACCCACCGCCCAACAGCAATCCTACAAATCCCCCCACCGCCAACATCACCAGCAAACCTCTCTTGTTTGAATCAACATCATCAGTTTTGGGAAGTTGGGCGATTCTCAAACTCCCCGTTGTCTCCGCTACTGCGGCTTGTGCGTCTACCAAAGCTGACTGCATCTTGTCATAGAGAGCTTTTTTGAACCCCACTTGCTGGATCAGCCGCGCTTGTTCTAACTGCTTGTTGGGAATTGTGGCGTGCTCTAAGCGCAATAGTTGTTCAGTTTTTTCGACTCCTTTGATTTGCTGTTGCACCATTTCCCGCTGGGTTTGCAAAGTAATCAAATTTTGAGCTAACTGTTGTCTGGCGGGATCTAAAGAAGAGTCTATCCGAATGCGATCGGTACTTCTGAGCGGTGCCGCCACCCCGTTACCGCCGAGCACCTCAGATTGTCGCTGCTGCAACTGCTCGTCAAAAGCTTGTTTTTGTTTGAGCAATTCTACAATTTTCGGGTGTTCTTCCTGCAAGTCGCTACGGAGAATTTTGAGCTGAGATTCGATCGAGAATAGTTGCACTCGCAGTTGTGCAATAATTGGATCTGCAGAAAGTGCTTGGGCGACGTAAGCTTGCTCCACATTCAATCCCAAGCGATCCTGCAAGCTATTAATTTGAGCTTCAATTCCTCCCAACTGCACGCGGAGTTGCCGCTGCAGCTGTTGGCTGCCGGTAATCGCTTGCGGCAGCGTACCGTTGAGAGCTGCTAAAATTGAAGTCCCTTCTCGTTTTTCGTAGGCTTCTAGTTTTGCTTCCGTCTCTCTGAGTTCCTGAGTTACTTTCGGCAAGCGTTCTTGAATTTGGGCGATCGTTTCTCGCAATCTAGAAGTATTAATATCTTGGCTGCGCTCCACCATTGCGTTCATCAGCACCTCCAGTACCTCTTCTGCTGTTGTGCGATCGGCATTTTTGTACAATACTTGAATCAAAGCGCTGGGGTCATTATTCTTACTCGGCATCTTGATCTGCACCTTGTCTGCCAGCTTTTTAGTCAAAACTTGTACTTTTTTTTCCGTTTCTTTTGGATTGACTATTGCTGCTACTTTTGTGTTTGGTTTTTTTTGGGCTTTGATGAGTTTTTCTGCTGCTGGTTTAATCACATTTTCTTGATCCAGCAGCATATCTTTAGTTATTTCTTGTCCTTCCTGTTGAATTTTAGTAGTAGTCGATGAAAAAATGACGCTCGGCCTGCGGTATGCCAGCGTACCGGAAGCAACGTAAACCGGCGCGGGAGTTGGCTGCAAAGCCACTACTCCCGACACGCCCACAGTCGTCGCCAGAGTAGCCAGTCCCACCCACTTGTATTGGTCGAAAGCAATTAAATAACGTTTTACAACTGATAAAGTCATAATGATTGTTGACTGTTGACTGTTGACTGTTGACTGTTGACTGTTGACTGGGGAATTGTTGACTGGGGAATTGTTGACTGTTGACTGTTAACTGTTAACTGTTGACTGTTAACTGTTGACTGTTAACTGGGGAATTGTTAACTGCTGACTGTTGACTGTTAGGAATTAAAATTTAATAACTTAAGCGATTGTTCGTTACTGTCGCTCTGACTGGTAATGCAGATAGGCGAGGAAGAGCCTCCTTTGAGGAAGGCAACTTACAGGAGAGAGGACTGTAGGAGATGTTTCAGTTATTAAGTTGTCGATCCTAACTGCTGATTGTTGACTGTTGACTGCTGACTGTTAACTGTTAACTGTTAACTGTTAACTGTTAACTGTTTATTTTGAGTAAATCATAACTAATAACTAATAACCATCACTAATATAGCGGTTCTCACCAAAGTGAGGTATGCCCAATGCCCAATCAAGGCCCAATCAATGCCCAATCCCTCCGCTTCGCGCTCGCCCAATCCCTCCGCAACGCTAGAGCCCTTCGGCCCTGTTTGCCCAATCAATGCCCAATGCCCAATGACTACCTATTATTAGGCGACGGGCCGAATAGATTTGTTACCCCATTTCTTAACTGATCGAAAAACAGAATAAAACCCAAAATATCGCGGAACGGTCTAGTAAAAGTATTGATTACATAACCAACGCGCTCTACCAGATTCCTACCGATCACGATCACATCATTATCTTCGAGCATCGGGTTCTCAGAAACATTGCCCTCCAAAGCAGCTTTAGCATCTATCTTGCGGTTGATAGCTCTACCTTGTTTTTGGTCGAACCTAATCAAAGCCATTTTCCGCAAGTCAGCTAGATTTACAGGTAAGTTGTTGATAGCATCCAAAAACTTGCTGCCATTTTCTAGGTAGAACGAAGTCAAACTACCACTAGCGTAACTCAAAACTCGAACGTAGATCCTGGGCTTAATCAAGGTAGACCGCGCCACCAGAGCTTTGTCGTAATCTAGGTTTTTGGTACTCGCGTCTAATTCCGGGATGACAATCACGTCTCCCGATGCTAAAGGAAAATCGAACAAATCCTGAGCGTTTGCTAGGGGAGTGTAGAGGTCGATGGGTTCATCCACCGAGGAGCCGTCTGCTAGCGTCCGCCGCACTCGCACCTCCCGCAAATCGGCTTTTCCCGTGACTCCCCCCGCAATCACCAAAGCAGCGGAAATTCGACCGGAACCAGCCGGAAGCGTGTAAAAACCTGGTTTGCTGACTTCTCCGGTGACGGTGATTTGGACGGGAAGGGCGGCAGCGGCTAGGCTGTACCTGGATACTAAATCTCGATCGGACTTGCGATCGGCTGTAATCTGTTTATACGGTACGACGATGGCATCTCCATCTTCCAAACGCAAATCCGGCGGAGCAATACCAGTTTGCAGCGGTGTCAAAATATCCACAACTTGCTCCGCCACTTCCCCACCCGGCAGAGTCCGCCGCACCCGCACCGCCCGCAGTTCGGCCGTAGGATTAGTCCCAGCAGCAGCCGCCAAAGCCGCCGGAAGCTGCGGGGTTTGCAGGGGATAAAAACCAGGTCTCGCCACTTCCCCCGTCACCGTCACCACTACCGGGCGCTGAACCAGCAAAGCACTCGATACTTGAGGATTTTTGATAAATTGGGAAAAGCGCTCGCGGAGTCGCTGCTGTGATTCTTCGACAGTCAGACCGCGCAAATTTACTGATCCAATCAGCGGCAGTACAATTATCCCTTCAGGGCTGATAGCACCTGTAAAATTCAGCTCTGGGAAGCGCTGAACTTGAACCGAAATCTGGTCTCCAGGGCCCAGGCGGTAAGGCCGATTCCGAAAAGCTGGGTTAATTTGCCGGTTGAAGTTGGCTGGCGGCGGCGGTACGCGCAGCGGTGGCGGCGGCACCAACTGTTCTGCACTAGGAACAACGGATTGAGCTAAAGCTGTTTCGGGAAAAATTTTGCCGTTAAAGCCCCAGAATACAGCAGCAAAAGATAGAGTCCAAGCTGTTGAGTGCAGACCAGCCAAGGAAAAAGCAACGCGATTTTTAATTGTAAATTTTTCCCGCATTTTTATTGGCAGATAAAATCTCGTAATTATTTGGAATAATATCCTGTCCGGTCGATCGATCTAAAATTAGTTCGTAGTGCGGTTTAGTCCGCAATCCGGGAGCCGACACTGACTGACGCACGCGCGATCCTAATGTTTTTGTTATGGTAAGCGATCGGAGATGATATAATTAGTTGTTTTTTAAATTTCATTTGGGTTGGGCAAATCTCAACTAAAAATCTTTTTTCTTGATACCAAATCAATTGAAATTTCTTGATTCTTCTAGCCCGCAGAGGCGGTATTTGTTTGTATATAAGCGATTTCAATCGGACTCTTGATTAAACTCAGAAAGTTTCTGCCATTAATTGAGCTTGAACAGTTTGACTCAGAGATTCCAGCAGCGGTTCAACTATCTTAATCTCGCTTTGCGCTTCAATGGGAAGGATGATACTGACAGCAACCCAAGAGGCGCGGCGGTTCGACAGTCTCGCCATACTGTCTTCCCAAAACCAGCGGCTGGTTGCTGGAGAACCTCCGTTAGGCCAAGCGTACCACTGCACGACCGCAAAAGTTTGTTGGGGAGTCCAACTTCGGAAAAACCGGGCCTCGATGGTAGATGGCGGCTTGTCGGGTGTTGTCGCTAATTTAACTTTAAACCTCAAAGTGCGATGAGAGTCTGTTTGCCATCGGTGAAATCCATCGATATCTAGCCATTCTACTTGGGGCTGGTTTTTGGGGTCGTTTTGAGGCAACAGCAATAAAATAGCTATTGTTTGATGATTTTTAATTTCTTGAACTAACCACCTGTGACCGCCAATTACGACGTTATTCTGGAGGCGGGTCTCTTTCCAGCCGGGAAGTGTCATCCCGTTTTGGCGCAAACTTTTTAATTGCTTGAGGTTTGCAAGAATTGGTTGGTTTGTCCAAGGCCAATTTCCCGTCGCGTAGCCGGGAATTGCTACCGCCCCAACCAGTACCAACAAAAATACCAGTACCACAATTTTTGATAATTGGTAACGCTGCAGTAGTTTCTGTGCTGAAATTATTTGTTTCATCAATTGCCATACTGGTTTGGGGAATACTTTTCCATGCCGTTGAGGAGAAGTACCAATAAACCTAGTATACAAGCAGAGTACAAGTCTCCGCCCCATCCGGCGTGCAGCCAATTAAAAAGCGTCTCTCTCTCGGTTCCGTGAAAGTAAGTTAGCAATGTGTTGCGGAGAATGTTGGAAGTGATGCTAATGATAGATGTAGCTAATAAAAACAAAAGGCTTTTTTTGTAGGAACTCCAAACTCCCGTCCAATCTAGCAGAATTAAGCTGACGTAAAGACTGGTAAACAGCATTTTTAAGCCGGCACAGTGGGGCGCAACTTCTACAATGCGATTGTTGACGTAGAGATAAATTTCTTCTACTCTGACGTTGAGACCTACTTTAATTAAGATTAAACCTGATGCCTCAGCAATGAAGTGTTGTAGCGGCAATGCGTAGGGTTCTATGAGGTAAGGAATGTGGTTTGGTGATGCCAGAAATACGAATAAAAGTGGCATTCCCTGCAATTTTAAGCCGGGGATTCCTTTTAAGCACAGGCAAATCGCGGCCAGCATTAATGGGAGTGATAAATTCACTAAATCGCTTAAGCGACTCAGATAAAAAAGTGTCGCTAGTACCAGCAAAAAGCTTCCTAAAGGATGCGGGGTGTTGGGCAAGCGCAGCCAGCATTTTCGGTTCGTCCAAGCAATATAAGCTGCGTAGGGCAAACCAATTATTCCGTGGCTGAAATATTCGTGTTCGATGTTGATGTTTTTGTTGAACCAACCGTCGTACCAGTGTACTAACAGGGGGGCGTACAGCAGCACTAGGAGGAGCGCGATTTCTTCGCCCAAAAGGTATCGCTTGAAAATAATCTGAATTCTGCGCTGGATGTGCATAATTTGAGAGGTTTTGATATTGCCGCGCTGGGTTGGTAATGGGAAAGCGGTTGGCAAGTGTGAGTTAAATATTTGTTAATTCTTGACATCGGACACTAATATAGCTTTTCTCAAAAAGGTACGGATTTTTGATATTGGTTGGTACCGGATGTGAGTTGATTTTGATCTTGAATGCTTGGATAACTGCACTCTACTGCTGTAAACACTTTTAGCATAACTTGATATTAACAATTAGCAATTCAACGATCGCCCGATCGCCTGTACAACCTGTTCGATCTGAGTATTGCTCAATCCGGGATACATTGGCAATGATAAAATCTGTTGGCACAGGGTTTCTGCGTGGGGGAAGTCGCCCGGATTGCCTAAGTGTTGGTAGGCTGGTTGCAGGTGGCAGGGTACGGGATAGTGGATGCCTGTTTCAATCCCTTCTTGGGCGAGTTTTTGCTGGAGGGTATGGCGGTCGATCGGGCTTTTCTCAGTAATGTGGATCGCATAGATGTGATAAATGTGACCTAAACTGCTGTGATTGGCGATCGGTACAATGCCTTTGTGTTTCAGCGGCTCTAATAAAGTATTGTAATGTTGGGCGGCTAAGTTGCGATCGCGATTCCATTTTTCTAAGTAAGGTAATTTAATGTTGAGTATGGCCGCTTGCAAATTGTCGAGGCGGCTGTTGGTGCCAATTTCTGTATGTAAATATTTGCTAAGAGCTCCGTAATTGCGGAAAGTACGCATGGTTTTTGCGAGCTCTGCATCGTTAGTTATTAACATCCCGCCGTCGCCAAAACAGCCGAGGTTTTTGCTGGGATAAAAGCTGAAGGCTGCTGCTTTCCCAACTGAACCCGCGCGGTATCCTTCTCTTTCGGCTAAGTGCGCTTGGGCGGCATCTTCAAAAATTATTAAGTTGTGGCGGTTAGCAAAATCTAAAAGCTGACTGGGCGATACCATTTGACCGTAGAGATGTACGGGAATAATTGCTTTAGTTTTCGAGGTAATTGCTGTTTCGGCTGCTGTGAGGTCAATCAGGGCGGTTTCCGGGTCACAATCTACCAGGATAGGTATTGCTTTGGCTTGAATGACGGCGATTACGGTAGCGATAAATGTGTTGGCGGGTACGATAATTTCGTCGCCCGGATTAATGCCGCAAGCTTGGAGTCCCAGGGCGATCGCATCTGTTCCACAAGCCACTCCTACGCCGTATTGTACTCCAGAAGCTGCTGCAAATGCTGTTTCAAATTCTGCCAGTGCTTGACCTAAAATAAAGTCTCCTTCCTGGATTATTTTTCCAATTACTGCTGCTATTTGGGATTGAATTGGTTGGTGTTGCAGCGAGAGATTGACAAACGGAACTTTGGGCGGGCGACTACTCATACACCACAGGGATAGTAATTATTTATATTAACATTTAAGTGCGGATATTTTTTTAAGATTTTTAACCGCAGAGGGCGCAGAGAACGCAGAGGAAAAGAGGAAGAGAGGAGAAAGCCGATCGCACTTTTCGGGAGTTGTCAATTAAATCAAGGTTTTTCGGTAATATAGAATGAGATAATTGTGCAGCAAATCGAAATCATGGAATACAAAAAACTAGGCAACAGCGATTTATCAGTATCTGAAATTTGTTTGGGTACGATGACTTACGGCCAGCAGAACACCGTTACTGAAGCAGCGCAACAGCTCGATTTGGCAATTTCCAAAGGAATCAACTTTATCGATACGGCCGAAATGTATCCGGTGCCGGGAAAACCGGAAACTCAGGGAAAAACTGAGGAATATATCGGGCAATGGTTGACGAAACAGCAGCGGGATAAAGTCATTATAGCGACGAAAGTGGCGGGGAGAAGCTCTCGATTAAAGTGGATTCGGGAAGGGAAAAATCAGATCGATCGCCCAAATGTCGAAAAAGCCCTGAACGATAGCCTGAAGCGCTTGCAAACTGACTACATCGACCTCTATCAGATCCACTGGCCCGATCGCTACGTGCCGCTATTTGGCGCGCCGGATTACGATATTACTCAAGAACACGAAACTGTACCAATTTTGGAACAGTTGGAGGTGTTTGCTGACTTGATTAAAGCTGGTAAAATCCGCTATTTGGGTTTAAGTAACGAAACGCCTTGGGGAGTTTGCGAGTTTTGCGAATTGGCCGAAAAACACGGTTTGCCGAAAGTTGTTTCGATTCAGAATGCTTTTAGTTTGAGCAATCGGACTTTTCACATGAATTTGGCAGAAACTTGCCGTTTTAAAAATGTGGGATTGATGGCTTACAGTCCTTTGGCTTTTGGAATTTTAACGGGTAAATACTTGAATGGAATCCCGGAAAATTCGCGGCTGGCTTTGTTTGCTGGATTCGGTCAGCGTTACGATAAAACTAATCTGAACGATGCGGTGAAAGCGTATATTGAGATTGCGCGCAAACACGGTTTGACTCCGGCGCAGATGGCTTTGGCGTATGTGCGCTCGCGCTGGTTTGTAACTAGCACTATTATCGGTGCAACAAGTCTCGAACAGTTGGAGGAAAATCTCGGCAGTTTGGAGGTGAATTTGGATAAGGAGATTGTTTCGGAAATCGATGCGGTGCACGCTAAGTATCCGAATCCGACACCGTAAGTTTATTAGTAGGTTGGGTTGAGGTAACAAAACCCAACTTACCACTTTAATATGCGAAAATTACATAGACAGAACTTACGCACTCCGCCCAAGAAACCGGGTTTTTTAGTGAATCTGCGGGCTGTAACGAAGTTTGATCGCAAAAAACCCGGTTTCTGAGTTCCCCTGCGTAAGTTTTAGTTGAGGAAGTTTGCAACTTCTGGTTGGGAAAAGGTTTTTGAATTCGATCGCACTCAAGTATTAGATGTGCTCAGAGGTTTTCTGGCTGAAGTGATGCAGCTAGCTGTAGATAAGGGTTACATCACGCTGGAAGAGAAGGAGGAATTTATTCGTCCGGCTTTTGCTAGCAGTACGGATGCTGTGGTGTTGAGTAAGTAGTTGGTTTGGATGGTGTTTTGGGCGATCGGTCTTTTTGTTTGTTGTCAATGAATATTTAAACCGCAGATGCACGCGGATGCACGCGGACAAAAGAGGGATGTTTTGGGCGATCGCCAAAATCTTGTTAGTCAAGATAGGGAATCCTATGGACAACATGGAATTTCAGAGGGGTTGAGGAATGACGATTCCCAGAGCTGGGAATGATACATACATAAAATTGGCTGGCGTTGTGGAAATTTTTGAGGTGGACAACATAGAAAGTCAGAGGGATTGAGGGGCGATCGTGATTTATTTCCAGATCGGGAAACTTCCACTGGTGGAGAGGATGAAAAGTCAGAGGGGTTGAGGGACGATCGTAAATAAGACTAACTTTACTATAGTTTATATTCCGTCATCTGAATGTGATGTAATGCCTCACCAGTTAGTTTCAATCCCTATTAGGGATTAATAAAAGTTGGGGGAGCGTAAATATATTTGTACAATTTAAAGAAAACATCATGGTGTTTCAATCCCTAACAGGGGTTTATATAATTTGTAACAAGGTTAAGCACTTTCAAACTTGTTACGTTACGTCAAGTTTCAATCCCTGATAGGGTTTGAAGTTTATCTGCTGTCCATAAGGTAGCCTAAAGGTAGCCTAATAACCACTAAATTTTTACCATTATTGTGGAAAAGCTCTTATTACACAATAATTTTATGTCAAATCATTAATAGGAGCTATTGTTGACACAAAAAATCATACAAAGCCTTGACGACTAGCTGGCAAATGTGCTAATAATAAAGAACGTCCCTAACACCGGCAAGTAATAGGGACGCTCTGTTGTAATTCTGAATCTTGAAGCGGCTGCACTGACGTGTATTAAGCCGTTCTATAGATTCTTGTAGTTTTTGAGATATCCAATTCATGATAGCAGATAGTAATCCCCAAAACAACCACCCCCGGACTCCGCGGGCCTCTGATCTGACCACTTCTATCCGCAGTCTGCTTGAGAACATCGAAATCCTTCTGACTCGGATGCAACACCTTGAGCAAAAGTGTACGAATCTTGAGGAAAGGCAATCTTACCTAGAGTATGACCTGCACAATGATAACGGAAACTTAAAAGCGGAAAACCTCGGACTTCGACAACAGCTAGACTATCCCTCTGACTATTAGCCTTCGGACAAAGAGTTATTCGATCGCGAATATGCAGCATATAGACTAGGAATCTCATAGAAAGTACGATCGCCCTTTTCATCCAAAAAATAGGAAAATGGTAAAAGGCGATCGCACTTCACCTAAATGCTTAATACGATCGCACTTTTTGCTGTTTTTCCCGCAAAAACTCCGCAAAATCGCATACTTCAGCCACTAACTCGTCAGGTAAATTATTTAAAACCGACAGTAAATGCTCTCGAATCCCCATCATTTCGTCGGCAGATTTTACTAATTGCAACTGATGCGGATAAACTGTTTCAACACCTATCGTTTCCATAAATGATTGTGGCTCATCCTGAGTTGCGACAACAAAATCTCCACCAACTTCTGCTTTCACCCATCCGCCAAATAACTCGACTAAATAGGCTTCACCGTTTTTGAATACCTCAACAATCGCCCCGGCTGTTTCTGGCGGTGCAACTCCGCCATCTGCGAGAGCGATTTCTTCGGTTAAACTCACTGCATCGAATAACTGAAATTTGCTCATTGCTGTCTACCAAAACGTTGAGGAACTGCGGTAACAAATCTAGCAATATCTTCACCAAACAGAACAATCCAGCCTGTACGTATTTGCCAAGATACCCCTGAAGGTCCTGTAACTAAAATAATAGCTTGGTAGCGTTCTCCATAGTCATTCTGTCCGACTGGCTGTAACAATTCTAGCGAGATTTGGGCTATAATTGCGTCTCGAATCGCCTCCGGTGACTCAAACCGCATCACCTCCCGCCAGAATTTCTGCTTATCTCCGCCTACTCCTGCTTCCGTGGCACTGCTGAAGAGATATTGCGCCTTAGCAATGGGAAACTCTAAACGAGTGGGTGCATTCATAGCATTGATGTTGAGAGTTGATACTGGAGACTAGCTTTAATATCCTCCGTTTCCAAATAAGGATAAGCTGCCAAAATTTCCTCTACACTCATCCCATTTGCTACTAAACTCACTACCAAAGAAACAGTAATTCGCATTCCTCGAATGCAAGCTCTTCCTCCCATAATTTTGGGATCGAAGGTAATGCGATCGAACATCATATCCTCCCACTCTTCCTTAATGTCCCAATAGCTTATCCCGCAAATGCTTAATCCGATCGCGCAACTTACCAGCCTCCTCAAACTCCAACTTCTTCGCCGCCGCCTTCATCTGCGCCTCCAACCGCCCGATTAACTGAGGAATCTCATCCAAAGATAACTCATCAACCTGTTCGTAAACCTCCTCCAACTGCTGGGAATTCAGCTTGCGCGACACATCCAGAAACGCCAAAATCGCGTTAGTCGATCGCTTTTTGGCGATCGGCTGCGGCGTAATCCCGTGCATCTTATTGTACGCTAGCTGAATTCCCCGGCGGCGATCCGTTTCGTCGATCGCCTTAACCATGCTGTCAGTCAAATTATCCGCATACAAAATAGCCTGTCCTTGCACGTGCCGCGCCGCCCGCCCGATCGTTTGAATCAACGAACGTCCCGATCGCAAAAACCCCTCCTTATCCGCATCCAAAATCACCACCAGCGACACTTCCGGCAAATCCAAACCTTCCCGCAGCAAGTTCACACCAATCAACACATCAAACTTACCATCCTGCAAATCTTGGATAATTTCGATGCGTTGAATCGACTGGATTTCCGAGTGCAAATACCGAACTCTAATCGCCCTTTCCTGCAAATATTCGGTTAAATCCTCCGCCATCCGCTTCGTTAAAGTCGTCACCAAAACTCGCTCGTCCCGACTGACTCTCTCCTTAATTTCCCCCAACAAATCATCAATTTGTCCTTCCGTCGGGCGCACAAAAATAGTCGGATCGATTACTCCCGTAGGGCGAATAACTTGCTCCGCAACTCTGCCTTCGGATTTTTCCATTTCCCAATCACCAGGCGTAGCAGAAACAAAAATGCACTGATTCTCTTTTGCCCAGAATTCCTCAGCTTTTAAAGGGCGGTTATCGGCCGCGCTGGGCAACCTAAAACCGTGTTCGATCAACACTTTTTTCCGCGCTTGATCGCCGTTGTACATACCCCGAATTTGCGGGACTGTAACGTGGGATTCATCTATCACCAACATCCAATCTTTAGGAAAATAATCAATCAAACATTCTGGCGGTTCCCCCGCATTTCTGCCTGCTAAATGCCGCGAATAATTCTCGACTCCGTTGCAGTATCCTACCTCGCGCAGCATTTCCAAATCGTAGCGGGTGCGCTGTTCAATTCGCTGAGCTTCTAAGAGTTTTCCTTCTTTTTCAAATTCTGCCAGTCGGTCTTCTAATTCGAGTTCTATTCCTTGACAAGCTGCTTCTAATTTATCATCAGCAGTCACAAAGTGTCGCGCTGGATAAATATTTAAAGCAGTGGTGCTTGCCATAATTTTACCGGTTACGGGGTCAACGTAGCGAATGGCATCGATTTCGTCGCCGAAGAATTCTACGCGAATAATTCTATCTTCGTAGGCGGGGCCGATTTCAACAACATCGCCTTTGACGCGAAATTTGCCTCTACCTAAATCGATGTCGTTGCGACTGTATTGGACGTTGACTAAATCTCGCAAAACTTGCCGCTGGTTGACTTCCATTCCTACTTGCAAAGGGATAGCGGCTTTCAGGTATTCTGCGGGCATTCCCAAGCCGTAGATGCAGCTAATTGATGCTACGACAATTACGTCGCGGCGTTCAAAGAGCGATCGCGTGGCGGAGTGTCGCAGCATATCGATTTCATCGTTAATTGCTGCGGTTTTTTCTATGAATGTATCGGTGACGGCTATGTATGCTTCAGGTTGGTAGTAGTCGTAATAACTGACAAAGTATTCGACTGCATTGTTGGGGAAAAAATTGCGTAGTTCGTTGCACAGTTGAGCTGCCAAGGTTTTGTTGTGTGCTAGAACTAAGGTTGGTCTGCCGATTTTTTCAATAACCGAAGCAATGGAGAAGGTTTTGCCGGTACCTGTCGCGCCGAGTAAGGTTTGAAATCGATCGCCCGCTTGGATGCCTTTGACGAGTTGCTCGATCGCTAGCGGTTGGTCGCCTGTGGGCTGGAAGGGCGCTTGCAATTGAAAAGATGCTGCCGCAGTTACCATAGGAAAATGTAGCTATTACCAATAAATCTTAACAAAAATATAGGGATTCTGCAATTTCGTTCAGAAAATAGTTAGACTTTGTAATACTATTTTAATCATCGGCCGCAATAGAAAGCAGAAAGCCCAGAAAAGCAGTTGTCCGAACCCAGCAATCAACCCCCAGCAATTAGCAAGGAAAAAAATTATGGCTCTCACACCCAAAGATAAAGTCAAAGCGAGCGCCCGCAACAAAGGCACTACCAAGGCCCTACCAGCCACCAGCGAAGGTCAATCAGCGGGCATCCAACTTTATCGCCCGCAACTCATGCATGATAACCGCCCCGTCGGCCCTGACGATTTTACCATCAGCGAGACAGTCTCGATCTCGGGGAATCGCCCGATCGGCACCAGCACCCTGCACATCAGCGAAACCTACGGGATTGTAGGCAATCGCCCGGTGGAAGCCAGCGACTTGGAAGTAGTTGGTACAATGGGGAGACGCCCGATCGGCTCCAGCGCCATTCAAGTCAGCGAAATGTTCAGTATGTCCGGTGCTCGCCCAATTGGAGTAGGTACTCTGCACATTGACGAAATTTACTCCACAATGGGAGGAGACCGCCCCATTGCTTCAAACGAAATTGACGATAGCTCGACTTTAATGGGCTTCTTAGATTAATCAGTCATTAGTCATTAGTTATTGGTCATTGGTTTTTTACTGTTAACTAATGACTAATAAAACATTTGTAGGGAAATTGAGCGCGATCGCTATTGAGCAATTAAATCATCGAAAATAATTTATTTAACCCGGCAGATTTCCACAATATTTTCGCCATTTTTAAGTAGATCGACTGCATCAGGAAAAGCACCAGTGAAAATGCGCTGCAAATCTCTATTCGTAATGTTACCGCAGGTTAGCCAAAGAATTTGTGGTGGACTACCAAGGCGAATTAATAAATCCACAAAATCTCGATCCTTAGTTATGATAACTGTACCTAAGCCGTTGGTACGAGCCGCATTAAATATCTCAATATCCTGAGCATCCTGCAGCCCCAGCTCTTGCAATGTAACCGCGTTAACACCGAATGTTTGGGTTAACCATTTCGCCAAACTTGGAGGGAATTGAGCACTTAACCAGAAAATCATACTGCGATCCTGGGGAAATCTATGCTGAGAGATGCAAAAAGCAGACACGCTTGAATGTCTTCTGGTTCCAAATCGGGGAAATCAGCTAGAATCTCGCTAGCTGTTACATTATCTGCTAGAGTTTCTAAAATGTCGCTAACGCTAATTCTCATGCCGCGAATACAGGGGCGACCGCCACATTTACCAGGTGTTTGAGTAATCCTTTTAAGCAATGCAGTTCTATCAGTCATATCTTAAATTTCTCGTTTTCCGATCGATTAACTGCGATAATTCAGGTTCGTAGTGCGTATGCAAGTCCGCTGTTTAAGAGCGTATGCAAGTCCGCACTACGAACGGTTTTTGTGATGGAGTTCTGGCGTCCGCAAATTGGAGCCTCTGCAAGTCCGCACTACGAACCGTTTTTATTATGGTAATCGATCAGGCATGATATGACCGAAAGCATCCAGGATACAAGCCCCCGCATTCATCCGTGGAGAAATAAAAAACCTGTATCCGATGAAACTTGCCCCCCGAATTTATCCGTGGGGTCAATGCTTCAATCTAAAATCTAAAATCTCAAATCTAAAATCGATTGACCGATCGCTAATTTCGCGGACGCTGATATTTACTCAACAAATCAGCAAAGTGCTTGTAATCTACAGGCTTCCTTAAATACTCCGCCGCTCCTAATTCCAAACCCTGATTTTTGTCGTCCAAAAAAGTCAACATAATTACCGGAATATCCGCTAAATCAGGATCTGCTTTTAATGCAGACAGCACCGCCCAGCCGTCCATACTCGGCATCATTACGTCCAGAGTAATCGCATCCGGTAGCAACTCCTTTGCCAACTCAAGCCCAGCTTCACCGCTAGCTGACGATCGCACCTCAAATCCCTCTTTCGACAAACAGCGAGTGATTAAATCCCGGGCGTCGGGATCGTCGTCAATCACCAGCACAATAGCAGCATCCGGCAATTCCAAGGGTTGCGGCCCCAATTTGTCCGTTGTTTCCGGCAGCGATTCATCGTCTTGGGCTTCTTTCTGACTTTTAACCGCAACCGGCAACCGGATCGTAAAAGTAGAACCGCAATCAAACTCGCTCTCAACCGTAATATCCCCGCCCATCATCTGGCAAAACTTCCGGCTAATTGTCAGCCCCAAACCGGTGCCACCGTACCTGCGATTAGTAGAATCATCGGCTTGGGAGAAAGCCCCGAACAACCTCGACAACTGATCGTCAGTCAGCCCGATGCCAGTATCGGTGACTTGAAACACGATCGCAGAATTTTGACACCCAGAGTTCACGATAGAAAGTCCTTCAGAATTATCAGGAGGCAAAACTTCCCATTCTTCTTCCTTCCAAACATTAATTGTAATTTTCCCTCGATCGGTAAACTTAGCAGCATTGCTCGTCAAATTCAACAGCGCTTGTCGCAGCTTCGAGGAATCAGAATAGATCGTGCCAATATCGCGATCGCAATTGACGATCAAAGTGTTGCCATTTTTCCCCACCAGCGGTTGAACCGTAGTCACAACCTGCTCGATCAACTTCCACACATCGAAAGTTTCCAGAAAAAGAGTCATCTTTCCTGCTTCAATTTTAGAAATATCAAGGATATCGCTAATAATATTTAGCAACTGTTTGCCTGCAAGATTAATGCTTGCCAAATCCATCACAAACTCTTCTTCCCCTAGTTCGATCGCCTCTTCTTGCAACAGCTCGCTGTAGCCAATAATCGCATTCAGGGGCGTCCGCAACTCGTGAGTCATATTTGCCAAAAATGTGCTTTTCGCCCGGTTGGCAGCTTCAGCAGAGTTCTTAGCAACTTCCAATTCGCGCGATCGCTCCTCTAGCTGCCGCTGCCGTACTTCCAAACCCTTGAGCAAACTGTTAATTTGCTGAGCCATTGTATTGAGAGTAGAAGATAGCACCCCGATCGCATCATTAGACACCACAGGCGATCGAGCCGTCAAATCACCGCTCGCCATCAGTTGGGCTGCTTCCCTGAGCAAGCCGAGATTCCGAATAATCCCCGACACCGAAACACAAGCAACTATCCCCGCGATCGAACTCAAAACCAAAGTCCCCAGCAGCCAGTGCTGAGTGCGGCTCGCCACCAACAGAGTTTGCTGTACCAGCACCGTCATTGCTGACTCAGAAACCCCCGCCGCCGCAGAAGCAGCCTCTATTGCCACCAGATAGTTCTTCATCTGCACGGCCCCCATCCACCCGACTCCCGCCGCCATCCAAGTTATCAGTACCAAGATCGCAAACAGCCCGATCAAAGAAGCCCGAGTTCCCACAGAAATCCGCCTCGGAGCAAGGGCTGCCGCCCAAGGATAGTCTTTCAGAAAAGGATCGGGCACCAGCGGCGCGCCGGAATTCCAAATTTCCTCAATTTGACCGTCCGATCGCACCTTGCCAATCCGAGCAGTTTTCCAGGTATGCTGCGTTTTGGCATCTATTTTTACCTTGCCCGAAGGCGCGGCAAACTCAATATTTTTAGCAGCCTCCCTGACTTTAACTGCATCTGTCGAACCAGCTTTTTCTACTGCTTGTTTCCAGAGATAAACGCCAAAATAAGCCGCTTCTATCGGATCGTCCGTCACTCTATTTTTCCCGTATCGAGCTTTATAAGCCTTGACAAATTTCTTATTTTTGGGTGTATCTACGGTTTGAAAATAATTCCAAACTACCAAATGTCCGGCAATATTTTGATACCCGATCGCCCGCACTTCCTCTTCTGCTATGCTCGCCGACATCACCAGCAAGTTTTCCGGTTTCAAGCCAGCTTCCCGCAACTTTTGGAAAAAAGCCACATTGCTGTCGCCGTTAAGAGTATTGAGAATCGCATCCGGTTTCACTGCTAAGATATGTGCGATCGCCTCATCCACCTTCCTCGAACCAAGCGGCAGATACATTTCCCCCGCCAACTCTCCCCCGAGTGCCGCCAGTTGAGCTTTCACAATCATATTTGCCGTGCGGGGAAAGATATAATCCGAACCCAACAGAAAAATTTTCCGCTTCCCCTGTGCGAGTAAGTAATTCACCCCAGGTACAATCTGTTGGTTTGGCGCAGCACCAGTATAAAAAACATTCGGACACTGTTCTAGCCCTTCATACTGCACCGGATAAAACAGCAACCCGCCATATTGCTCAAAAGCCGGCAGTACAGCTTTCCGACTCGCCGAAGTCCAACAGCCAAATACCACCGCCACCTGCGCTTCTTGGAGCAATTGCTTAGCTTTTTGAGCAAAAGTTTGCAAATCGCTGGCTCCATCTTCTATCACCGCTTCCAAGGGGCGTCCGAGCACTCCTCCGGCCGCGTTAATTTCCTCAACGGCCAACAGCGTCGCGTCTTTAACAGAAATTTCGCTGATCGACATCGTGCCCGTGAGCGAATGCAGCACGCCTATTTTTATCGGCTCACGAATTAGGCCTGCTGCTTCGAGAGGGTTACTGCTGCTTGCTCCCATAGGGTTTTAGATACTTTTTACTAATAACAGAAATTTTAGTTCGATCCTGCTGGAAGTCAGCCTTGATGCTAACTCCTGTTTAGCAGATTTGTTCGGGCGATCGCCACAAAACTTGGGAATTGCCGCACCCTGTTGATTTTAACGGTCAAACTCGATCGCCTTGACCTCAGTCTGCACCAATCTGTCGCCTATTTCTCTCTTCATTTTGTCCCGATGTCGAAACCGCCTCATCAAACAAACGACACAAGTCCATAAATGCGCCATACCCCCGCACTCCCCCACACTCCCCGCACTTCCCGCACTCCCACGCGCGAGTCACAAAGCAATCTCACGCACTCAAGCACTATTCCCCTTCCCCTATAGCCTTTCTCAAAAAGGTGAAGAGCGATCGATTTTACATACTTCGGCTTGCTTCGGCTACGCTGGCTCACAAGCCGGGAGCGTACGAGTTTTAGATTTTAGATTATAGATTGGGAGATTGGGCAATTGGGCGATTTTCGATACCTCATATGAGAGCTCTAACTGCTATATAGCGGTTTTCAAAAAAGTGAGGTATGCGCTATGCCCTATGCCGGATAGTACCTCATAGGAGAACTCAAAAGGCTATATCTCTCTTGCGGCCGATTCTAGTTTCCCTGATTTCTCTAACTATTAGATTAAGAAATAAAAACTCAAAACTATTCCCCAGCCCTAATCTCCCTTCAGGCAGAGGAAAGTCTCTGCGATCGCGCTTAGGATAAATCTAAGGTTGACTCTATAAGTAACCTTCTTAAAAATAACTTTTGCAAATAGTTGGGTGAAAACTAATGAATATTGAACCAAACGCAACCAACAGGGTCAGCGACCTACAAGTCACGCTACCAAAATCCAGAGAAACATTGCTCGGCGAGGAAACAGAAAAAGCCCTCGGCGAGGAGAAACAACACAAAGCTGAAACTATGCGCGCTGTCGAACAGTTAAAAGAAGAACTGCAGCACAAAATAGATACAGAATGTCACCATACGCCAGATTAAAACTAATGCCAATGTTTAGAGGGTGTGGGTAAGATACGGTCTTGCCCGCACCCGCTTTTTGAAGTTAAATAAAAGTCGGCACTATTCAAGATAAATTTAAAACTTTCCATTCTTTGAGTTTAAAATAATCCTGTTCTCGGTGCACAAATAGCTTTGCGCCGAGCTTTTTGTGCGATACTACACTTCCTTTGTTGCAGCTAGCAATTTAGGTCAAAAAACCGTCAGCACCAAAGTCGCTGTCTATCCTCAATTCAAGAACAATTTTTTCTAATTCCCTATTCCTAATTCCCTATTCCCTATTCCTGACCTCCATGAGATTCTGTACACTCCGAGTACACCAAACGTTCTTCCTACAGGTAGAGTGCAACCGAGCTGGTTGTTCCCTATGATAATAAGTAGAAAGTGTAAAACTAGATACAGATAAGGAAAAACAAATGAGTCTTGAAGATAAAGCAAAGGCAACTGGCAAAAACATCGAAGGCAAAGCTCAAGAAGCCCTAGGCAATGTTACTGGCGACCCCAAGGATAAAGCTGAAGGCAAAGCGAAGCAAACAGAAGCACAAGCTCGTCACGCAGTCGAAGATGTGAAAGATGAAGTCAAAAAGAAATTAGACTGATTCTAATACTAATTGAGAGGGTCGATAAAGCTGACCCTCTCAAATATTAAAACTGTTTTCATACCGGAGGAAAAAAGGTGAGTTTATTGCAGCAGAGTCGAAAAATAATTGCGGGTCTAATGTTGGTTTTAATGCTGGCTGTGACGACAGCCTGCGCCCCCAGCGTTTCCGCCCAACAACCGACTAATGTACCTGTAGCAATTGGCGGCAGTCAGGGTTATTACGCGCAGCTAGAACGCGGCAATACCGCTGCAGGTCAAGACTTTGGTCAATGGGTAACAAAGACTGCTCAAGGCTTAGTTCAGGATGCTTACGTGCGTGACAATAATAAGTTGGGAGTTGTAATTACTCCGCAAGTCCGCCCTAACGAAGTGAAAGATTTGGCGAAGTCTTTAGCTCAAGGTTTTCACCGCAATTTTCCCAACCAGGATGTAAGTGTTTTGATTTATGCTCCTGATAAAAAGCTAATTTTGACAGCGAAGTACGACCAGCAATCAAATCAAATTGAATACAATTCTTGATTTGGCAACAAAGTTTAAATGAGCGCGTAGCTTTAATAACATTTTGGAATTTTGGGCTGGCGAAATCATCGAAATTTGAAACATAACAGTTGTGTAGATTTGGGAAAAGATACCATGAGTAGCAGCGATAACTATAAGAGTCAAATCATGAAGGATTTGGCTCAGGGGAATAAAGAAGTGATGCCGGAGACAACCGGTGAAGAGTACGAAAATTTTGACGATTTTGCTCAGAGAACTTCTCCGGATCAGCGCAAACAATTATTCGGGCGTTCTCTGAATCACGACTCGCTACCGCCGGCGCAGTTGGAACCAGAATTGCAAAAGGCGATCGCCCAAATTAAGCCAAAGGAACGCGATGATGTGGCTCGCGAATTCCTCAAGCAGTTGGACAAGAGAGGATTGAACGATCGCCAATTGGAAAAGCAATTAGGACTTTCTACTCACCACGCCAGTCGCATGAATGCTG
Organism: Tychonema sp. LEGE 07196; assembly: GCF_963890365.1. NCBI lineage: Bacteria > Bacillati > Cyanobacteriota > Cyanophyceae > Oscillatoriales > Microcoleaceae > Tychonema > Tychonema sp. LEGE 07196. The sequence continues at coordinate 23,347 of NZ_CAWPRX010000214.1, forward strand.
ACGATGTTACCAAGCTGGCCTCGTTTACCTATCACAATCACCCGGATATTTTCCGAGATGTGCTCGCCCAAGAACCTGGTTTGATGAAGTTTTTGGGGAATCCAGTTGTAGTGGGTATTTTGGGAATAGTTGCTGCTAAATGGCTCAACAGTCGCAAATAGTTAAGGAAAAACTGAAGTCCGAACATCAAACCTTTTTTAATGGCGTTTGATGTTCGGACTTTAGTCATTTTTTGTTGGAAAAAAACTGAAGTCCGAACATCGAGCCTTTTTGATGGCGCTCAGCGCTACCTCAATTATTAAATTCTTCAATTATTCAATCGATAACTTCTTCAATTCCCCAATTATTCAATCTAAGATTTAAAATTTAAAACTCGTACTGAGCGACTTGTGAGCCAGCGTATCGGAAACAAGCCGAAGTATCTAAAATCGATGGATGGCTCGCCTTTTTGAGGAAGGCTCTACCTGACACTCCGCAAAATAGAATGTAGGATTAAGTGTTGCCTTGAATCAGAAAAAAAAAGATGAACTTATCCACTATTTGGCGAAAACTCCGCAGCCAGCAAGCCTTCTGCTTCGCTGCACTGCTGGCAGGTTGCCTGGTATTTATCGGTTGTTCCCCCGCCCAGTCAGCGGCTGGCAATTCAGTCGATCCCAAGTTTAAAGAGCAAGTCTTGCAGGTGATCCGCGAAAACCCCCAAGCAATTTTAGATTCGGTACAAGCGTACCAGCAAGAGCAGCAGCAGTCTCTCAAAGCTGCACAGGAGTCTTTTTTGCAGGCGATGAAAACTAATCCCAAATCTGCGATCGGGGATGCTCCTACCACGGGCTCGGCGGCGCAGCAGATTGTACTTTTAGAATTCTCTGACTTTCAATGTCCGTTTTGCGCGAAGGCTCACGAGACTGTCAAGCAGTTTATGGCCAAACACCAGGACAAAGTTACTTTAGCCTACAAGCATTTTCCCTTGACTTCAATTCACCCTCAAGCGCTGCCAGCGGCTAAAGCAGCTTGGGCAGCCCAGCAGCAGGGCAAATTCTGGGAATATTACAATGCTTTGTTTGAAGGGCAGAAAGACTTAGGCGAAGAATTTTACGGATCGATCGCCCAAAAGCTCAATCTAAAATTAGATAAATTCAACACCGATCGCAACAGTCCCGCCGCCGAAGCCGCCATTGGAAAAGACGTGCAACTGGCTAAACAACTTGGCATTGAAGGCACTCCGTTCTTTATCATGAACGGCCAAACTTTCTCCGGGGCTGTCGAGCTTTCTGAGATGGAAAACATTCTCGCGAATGTCTCGAAATAATCAATCTCATTTCCGGTTGCATCGGAATTAATATTATCCGAAATGAGGACACTGCACCTGCGGTGTCCCTACAATTAATCTGGCGGTAGGGACAGGGCATTGCCGTCTCCTCTATATCGCAAAAAAGTGCAACCGGAGTTGACAGAAACGCTGCGATTGAATTTGGCAAATGGGCATTATTACGATCGCACCAGCCAACAGTAATGCTGCGGTTTGACTGGCAGTTTAAGTCGATCGCAACTGAGCATTACTGTTTGTATGATGTTATAATATAGCCTTTCTCGGAAAGATGAGGTACTATCTGGGATCGGCCAAACCGGGCATAGGACATACCTCACCACGCTTGATAACCGCTATATATCAGTGATGGAGGAACAACCTCATGACACCCTTGGCATCTTTAACCGATCGCACCAGTGGATTGTACGTGCGTTCCCCCGAAGGAAAACAACTCGTTTTTCCCCTGAGACATACAGAAGTCCTAGCCCAAATAGCCGGAAATCTATCGCGGGTTGAAGTCTCGCAAAAATTTGAAAATCCTTTCACCAAGCCGCTGGAAGCCGTCTACATTTTCCCGCTACCTGCCGAAGCAGCGGTTGATGAGATGGAAATTAAAATCGGCGATAAGACCATTAAAGGCAGCATCAAAAAACGCGAAGAAGCACAGCGAATTTACCAACAAGCCAAACAAGAAGGGCGGACAGCGGGTTTGTTGGAACAAGAGCGAGATAATATTTTCACCCAGTCCCTCGCCAACATCAAACCGGGTGAAGAAATCGAGGTCACGATTCGCTATACAGACAGCTTGAAATTTATAGCTGGGGATTATGAATTTGTTTTTCCGATGGTTGTCGGGCCGCGATATATTCCCGGTACGCCACTGGATGAAACTGCAGCCAGCGGTAGCGCCCCAGCCCCAATGACAGTTAATTCGTCTACCGATATTGTTCCCGATGCGGATCGGCTGAATGCCCCGATTTTGCCACCGGGAATGCGATCGGGACATGATATCGGCGTGACGCTGGAAATTGCAGCGGGCGTACCGATTCGTAACGTCAATTCCCCATCCCATCAACTGCGTATCGAATATTTCGACTCACCCCAATCTTCCTCCGCCAGCGAGCAAAAAAATGGGCTAATGGTGCGCGTTCAGTTGGGTAATTCAGATACAATTCCCAACAAAGATTTGATTGTTCGCTATCAAATTTCTGGTCGAGAAACTCAATCGACGGTATTAACTCAAGCGGACGATCGCGGCGGACATTTTGCTATTTACTTAATTCCGGCGATCGAGTACAAAACTGATGAAATTGTTCCGAAAGATGTCGTATTTTTAGTCGATACTTCCGGTTCGCAATCCGGTGCGCCTTTGGAGCAATGTCAGGCATTGTTGCGGCAATTTATTAACGGATTGAATCCAGCGGATACTTTCTCGATTTTGGATTTTTCCGACAAAGTGCGCCAACTTTCCAAACAACCGCTACCGAATACAGCAGAAAATCGACAAAAGGCGATCGAATATATCAACAAACTCCACGCTGAGGATTGTACGGAAATGTTGGGCGGGATTCGGGCTGCGATCGATTTTCCAGCACCATCCGGGCGCTTGCGGACTGTGGTATTGCTCAGCGACGGTTACATCGGCAACGAAAACGAGATTTTCGCCGAAGTACAGCAGCATCTCAAATCGGGGAATCGCCTGTACAGTTTTGGTGCGGGGAGTTCCGTTAATCGCTTTTTGCTCGATCGCATTGCAGAAATTGGACGGGGGATCTCCCGCATTGTCACCCACGATGAACCAGTTAATAAATTTGTGGAAAAGTTCTTCCAACAAATCAACAATCCGGTGTTAATAAATCTAGAAATTACTTGGCAGGGAGAGGGCGAAAATCCGGTAATTTATCCGTCAGTTGCGCCGGATTTGTTTGCAGAACAGCCTCTGGTTCTATTTGGAAAAAAGGGCGATCGCCAAGCTGGAACGCTTCATATTAAAGGGGTTAGTGCAGGCGGACACCAGTACGTCCAAACCTACGAAATGAACTTTACCGATCCTGGAAATCCGGCAGTTGCCAAGCTTTGGGGGCGGCATCGCATCAAAGATTTGATGAATCAGATGGTGCAGTACGAAACCAAGGTGGAGGTGGAAAAAGTGACAGAAACGGCGCTAACCTATCAGCTTCTGTCGCAGTACACGGCTTTCGTGGCTGTCAGCGATGATGTCCGCGTTGAACCGGGCACCGAATCCATCTCGATGAACGTGCCTGTAGAAATGCCGGAAGCGGTGGAATATGAGGGCGTATTTGGTGGCACAGGCTATGTAGAAGATAATGGCTGCACAGACTGGATGGAACAAGAACAAGAATTAGAACGCGGCATCACATTTAATCGCCTAGAAAAACGGGTGTATCCATTGCCCGCACCAGCCAGCGCCCCGATCGCACCGGCCCGCCCGCGCAGCACATCACCTGTAGAAGTCGTTAGCGCTGCGGGGTTGGATGAATGGGCGATCGATAGTTTAAACGAATACTTGGAAACCCGGATTGTCCCGCCCGGTATAAACGGCGAACTGGTTTTGGAACTTGTCTTCGATAAAGTTCGCCTCACGCGCATAGTCGTAGATACCGATGCTTCGACTTTGGCAGATGTGGAGTTGCTCAAAACGATTAAAAAATGGCTTTTGAGCTGGCGCATTCCTCACCCAATTGGGAATACAGTGCGCCTGACGTTGCGGGTTAGCTCTTGATATTTTGAGGACTTGCATCATCTCAGATCAATATTTGAGATCGATAGACCAAAACAGTTCTCTCTAATAATTATCGCTTCACAAGCATCCTGCCTGTGAAGCGATAATTTTGGGAAAAGTCTATTACTAATTCATCGGATGCGATCGCATTTTCAACTAAACAGCAGCCAATTCAGGAGTCGGGCGCTTGCTGTTGCGGATACCCTCGATCGCGCTTGCGTAATCCTTCGCCTTAAACACAGCAGAACCCGCGACGATCGCATTTGCGCCCGCTTCCAGAACCTGCCAAGTATTGTTCGTCTTCAAACCGCCATCCACCTCAATCCAAGGATCGAGGCCCTTCTCATCGCACATTTGGCGCAACTGGCGAATTTTCGGCAGCACCGCCGGGATAAAACTTTGACCGCCAAAGCCCGGATTCACGCTCATAATCAGCACCAAATCGCAAAGTTCCAGCACGTACTCGATCAACTCTAGGGGTGTCGAAGGATTCAGCACCACACCAGCCTGCTTGCCCAATTCCCGAATTTGACCTAGGGTGCGGTGCAAGTGAGGCGAAGCATTGTGCTCGGCGTGAACGGAAATAATGTCCGCACCAGCCTTAGCAAAGTCTTCGACGTATTTCTCCGGCTCCACAATCATCAGGTGGACATCTATTATCTTGGTAGTAACGGGACGAATTGCTTCGACAATCATCGGCCCGATAGTAATATTAGGAACAAAGCGACCGTCCATCACATCTACGTGAATCCAGTCAGCCCCAGCTCGATCGACCGCCTGAATCTCTTCTCCGAGACGGCTAAAATCGGCTGATAATATTGATGGAGAAATAACGATCGGTTTTTGAGATTTGGTCATGGCTAAGTCTGTTCTCCTGTCTGCGGTGCTGTATCCAGTTTATCAAAATACGGCTCTGTGGGTCGAAAAGTTGCGATCGGGCGATCGACTGCCAGCAATCACCGAAAAATTTTGCCTCTGACAGACAACGTTTGTGCAAAACCGGCCCTGCTGCGAATTTTGGTCTGCGAGCTCAATTTTCTGTCAAACCAATAAATTTTGTGCAAAACTAGACCTCCTGTAAATTTTGAATGCAAATTATGAAAAATACACATCCCTTAGACAATCCTGAACTCGATCGGGCAAGTCTGTTTGTATTAATGATCCCAGTCATCGGCTTTTTCCCCGCCCTGTGGAATCTTTACCGGCGTCAGGGCAGCCCCGAACGCAAAGCCGTCAGCCGCTTGGCAATTGCCCTTGCTTTTAGTTGGCTCCTAGGACATATTCTTTTAGAAGGTGCAGCGATTTCTGCGGAATCTCCGACACTTACCATGTTATTAATGAGTAGCCTGCTAACAACCAGTTATTTTATCGTTTCTGTGGGACTGATGGTTCGTCTCTGGAAGCGTCAACCGCTATGGTTGCCCGGAATAAGCCGCGTGGCCGAGCAAGTGGTCGGCAAACATTTATCATAATTTAGGGTTCTTTGAAGCCCGACCCTATTGATTGAGTGCAGTTTCCGCTTGATACTACATATTTCCGCGATGTTTTTTTATTTTTGTTGTCTGTGAGGAAGCCAGTGCCAGTTCAAAAAACTCCTAATCAAGACCCTATCCAACAATCAACCGCTCAACCTGCAACCAAAAAATCGAACCAGCCGCATCGAGGCCGTTGGTTGGGCTTTGGTTTTGGTTTGGCTGGAGTAGCCATGCTCTCAGCCACCGCCGGAGCGCTGCTAGCCGTCTCGCTTTCCACAACACCGCTTCAGCAACAAAAGTTGACTCCCGAAGAAGCGGCGGTGTTTTCTCAAGGCGACATGGCAAAGCTCAACATGAAGATGCCAGAACTGACTCGCCCAGTTAATATTTTAGTTTTAGGACTTAAGGTTCTGAGTTCAGACCTCGACGGCCATCCCGACAAGGAACAGGGATACGATGTCTGGCAAAACTCTTTTAAGGGGTTAACCGATACCATGCTATTGGTGAGGTTTGACCCTCAAAATAAAAGATTAAGCGTGCTTTCGATTCCCCGTGACACCCGCACCTATGTTGAAGGTAGGGGTGAAGTGAAAATCAACGAAGCTAATTACTACGGTGGCCCGGCTTCGTCAGCTAAATCAGTCAGCGGACTCTTGGGCGGCGTGGGAATTGACCGTTATGTCACAGTCAATATTCAAGGCATCAAAAGCTTGGTAGATGCACTGGGTGGCATTACTATTAATGTCCCTAAAGACATGAAGTATACCGATGAAAGCCAACATTTATATATAGATTTAAAGGCTGGGAAGCAGCTTCTCAACGGCGAACAAATCGTGCAATATTTGCTTTACCGGCACGACGATTTGGGCGATATTGGGCGGGTGCAGCGCCAGCAATTGTTGATGCGGGCTTTTGTGGAACAGGAAGTTAATGTAGGTTTGCTTTCTCGTTTGCCGAAGATTTTGTCGGTGATTCAGTCTCACCTCGACACAAATTTGAGTATAGAAGAATTGGTGGCTTTAGCTGGTTTTGCTACTCAAACCGATCGCGCCAGCGTGCAAATGTTGATGGTTCCCGGCAGATTCAGCGATCCTAGAGACTATAAGGCAAGTTTTTGGTTGCCAGACCAAAATGCGATCGAAACTATGGTGGCAGAGCATTTTGACTTCGGTCAAAATACTTGGACAATCGAGAATGCTGATGCGACTTTTCTGAAGGTGGCGGTTCAAGACAGTACGGGCGATCCCTCTGCTGTTGAAGATTTTGTCAACACTATGACTCGCGCCGGCTATCGGAATGTTCAGGTTTATAAAGCTTGGCCAGAACCGCTCGAAGAGACCACGATTGTCGCTCAAGACGGCGATATTAAAGGTGCCCGAGCAATTCAACAGTCTTTGGGTTTTGGAGATGTGCTGGTTGAGAGTACGGGTTCTTTGCAGTCGGATGTGACAATCAGATTGGGCAAGGATTGGTTGAGCAAAAAAACTAAGTATGGAAGCGAATTGAAATCTTTTTAAACTGGGTTTTAAATTCGATATTTGTAGGGACGCAGCACTGCTGTGTCCTATTTTTTTGTGTGGGTAGATAAGGATGCGAGCGCTTTTTTGTCGATTTACTGATACTATATTTTTGGGTGATGATGAATCGCGATCGCAATACCGATACTTCCCTCCACAACCAAAACTGACACAATAATCAACGAGGGAAAGCTTAAGATATTTTATAAAGGTAGAGTTGATGAACAAGGGTGCTAAAATAGACCGACAGCGCGAACATCAGGCAAATGAACGCACCTTTCTTGCATGGTTGCGAACTTCACTCGCTTTAATTGGTTTTGGGTTTGCGATTGCTCGGTTCAGTTTATTTCTCCGTCAATTTCAAGCTACAGTGACTCAGCAAGAAGTTTCCTCCCCTCCCTTCTTCAACTCCGAAACTTTAGGGCTGAGTTTAGTCGTTTTTGGCATTGCAGTCATAGCCTTAGCAGCATGGCGTTACAATCGAGTTTTCTGGCAAATCGAGCGAAGTGATTATCGCCCTAATCGCGTGCTAGTTTGGATTCTGACGGGAGTTGTGATGATTTTAGGAACGTTAAGCATTCCGTTGTTGCTGTGGCGAGACCGCGCAAATATAGCTCCCACTTCAACTCCTAAAAACTCTCAATTGTAAATTAACCCGATCGCTCAGTTAAAGTCAAAACAACCGCAACCATATCATCGATCGGGTTAATCGCGATCGCCCACAGGTAAACTCAGTATAAACCCTGTTTGACCCAGGATTGCAGCATCTAGTTGAATATCGCCGCCGTGGGCCCGTGCGATTTCCCTTGCTAAACTTAGCCCCAATCCCGATCCTTCTATTTTTTGGATTTGACTGGAGTCGCCGCGATGGAAGCGCTCAAAAATTAGCTTGCGCTCGCTTAAAGAAATATCTTGAGAACTATTGACAATTTTCACAATTACTCTTTTTTCGTGACGCTGGGCTTGTAATCGGAGCCAACCCTTCGGTAAATTATATTTAATAGCATTCCCAACTAGATTTTGCAAAACCTGCACCAGCAAATCGCGATCGCCCTGTATATATAAATTAGGAGCAATTTCCATTTCCACATCTAAATGTGGTGCTAACAGTTCCATATCTTCGGAAATTTCCGATAGCAAAGCCGACACATTCACCTCAACCAAATGTAAACCCATACGTCCGGCATCGGCTAGAGAAAGTAAAAGAAGTTTGCGGGTGATTTCACTCAAGCGGTGCACTTCATCCAATAAATTACTTATAGTTTGCTGCACTTGAGAACCAGATTCAACTTGATGCAAAGCCAGTTCTATTTGCCCTTGCAAAATTGCCAGGGGAGTCTTTAATTCGTGAGCAGCATCTCCACTAAAACGAGAAGCTTGCTGAAAACTGCGTTCCAGACGTTCTAACATCTGATTGAACACAGAAATTAATTCTAAAAATTCAATATCCGTCGAACCAACAGGGACGCGCCGATCTAGTCCTTGTACGGTAACATTGCGAATAGCCATCGTGAGTCGCCCAATCGGATACAGAATACTCCGCGATATCACCCACGCTCCACCTGCTACGAATAACAGCACTGCGGGAATAGAAATTAGAAAGATATTGCGAATCGATGTCATTTCGAGATCGATCGCCTGTAAGTTAACAGCGATTGCTATTTGAGTCCGAGGAGAATGAATTGCACCCACACGCCAAACAGTTGTGCTAGTACGCTGCGTTGCTAGCTGAGTCTGAAAAACTTGAAGAAAATCGGGGCGATTGAATTGAGGAGGTCGATCGCGCGGAGGCGGAGGTTTTCTTTCTCTCGGAGAGAGTGAATCGGGGCGTTCGAATTGAGGAGGTCGATCGCGCGGAGGTCTTCTTTCTCTCGGTAAGAATGAATCAATTCCATTGGGAGGAGGAGGAGGAGGCTCTAATTCAAAAGGTATTCTATCAGCAGGATCTGGAGGCGGTTGAGGCAGCGATTGCCACAGTGATTTTGCATCAATTCCATCTTGCCACTGCCTCGATTGATAGAGCAAATTACCGTCTCTATCATTCACCAGCAAAACCACAGCAGTTTCTCCATTCATGCCCAAAATCAATGGCAAAGAATTAGCATAATTATCCCATTGAGTTGATTGCGGGCGAGTAGATTGGATTAACTGATTTTTAATTTCAGCATCAAGACGTTTTACCTTAGCATCGTAAATCAACCACCACGAAACAATACTAAAGCCAATCAAAGAAATACTTGCCAGAACAGCAGAGAATAGAGTAATCCGAAAGCGAAAAGATTGCAATTTCATGATGGGGAATCTGGTTTGCGAAACCGATAGCCAACACCGCGCACGCTCTCAACCCATCCCGTACCGCCGATGGGTTCAAGTTTCTTGCGAATGCGTTGAATACAGACATCTACCACATTAGTATTTGGATTAAAATCATAGCCCCAGATATGTTCGAGAATTTGCGTGCGGGTGAGTACCCTACCGGGCGATCGCATCAGATATTCCAACAGATTAAACTCGCGGGTTGTCAGTTCGACTGTATGGGAATCGCAAGTAACTTCTCGGAGAATGCGATCGAGTTTAACAGGGCCAACACTCAGAATATTTTGCCCGCTTCCAGAAGCACGCCGCACAACAGCATAAATCCGAGCAACTAACTCCTCAACAAAAAACGGTTTAGCCAAATAATCATCAGCACCGAGATGCAAGCCTTCAATGCGATCGTCTAATTCATTGCGAGCCGTCAATAAAATCACAGGTACATTGCGCCCCGCTTTTCGCAAAAGTTTGAGGATAGACAATCCATCTTTTCCCGGTAAAACAATATCAAGCACGATCGCATCGTACTGATTATCCATCGCCCGCCCGTAGCCATCGTTGCCATTATCGCAATAATCCACAACAAAGCCTTGTTCTTTCAAGCCGATACAAACAAAATTAGCGATTTTTTCTTCATCTTCAACGTATAGAACATTCATAAATTCACCGATGCGTTGTGATTATACAGTGATTGTTTATTTAATTAAATTACAAAATTGTAATCTATCAGCAGAGTTCCCCGTCATGTTTGGGTAGTTTGATGCTGCTATCAACTATTTGGCGATCGGTAATTATAACTACCATGAAAAATCCTGCACTACTCGCATTACCTGCTACAGCTTTGCTGCTGGGATTGAGCAGCTTGACTTTGCGCGATCGAACTACAGTCAGTTTTAACATCCCGCTAGCCCAAAGCCAACCCGCGCCCGATCGACAGCGCAGACATCCGCCCCGTATAGATTTTACCGCTGCGGCCAAACAATTAGGAATCACCGAAGCCGAGTTAATCGAAGCATTGGGGCTACCAGCCAAACCGCCCGAACCGCCAACTGAAAATAATCGCCCGCCGGGCCCACCGCCCCCTCCTCCTTTAGATATTGCCGGTGCAGCGAAAAAGTTGGGTATTACCGAAGCACAGTTGATTAAAGTTTTGGGCATTCCACCGCGTCCATCGGGCGATCGTAATATACCCCAAAATTCCGAAAAACCCTAACTTCCCAGATTACAAAACTGTAATCCCAGCACAGAGATAAATGTCATGTTGAACCAGCTTAATGATTGTATCGACTAAAGCAAAAGGCGATCGAGAATTCATTTCTTTAGCCTGACAACTGCTTTCAACTTAGAAACTTAATCGAGGTAATTACACCATGCCACCACTATTTCGCAATCCTAATTCAATTAATGTACCGGGCAATCCTCCACCTCCAAATCAAGGTACACCGGGCAATCCTCCTCCTCCAAATCAAGGTGCACCGGGCAATCCTCCACCTCCAAATCAAGGCGGACAACTTACCAATTCTGCTCTACCTCCCCAAAACCCAACTCCACCAGTACCGCCAGCCAACAGTATCAACACCACAGCAGGAAACGACAATATTACCGGAGATAGTTTAGACAACTTCATCCTAGGGAGTAGCGGCACTGATAGCATCCTTGGAGGATTAGGCACGGATACAATCAGCTATCTTTCCCTGGGAAATGGCATTACCCTTGAGGCAAAAGGCATTGTAGACAAAGGCGCAGCCGGCACAGACAGCCTTCAAAGCATCGAGCAAATTATTGCTCCTTTAGGGCAGATTAACACCATCGATGCTTCCACAGGTAGCGGCACAGCTTCTATTAATGCAAATTTGTCGCAGAATAGTTTAGCAGTGAACAATTTACCCGGTATCGGCACTCTGAATTTTACTGTAGAGAATTTCGCGAATGTCACGGGCACGCCCAATGTAGATGTGATTACCGGCAATAACCTAGACAATTCTTTAATAGGAGGAGCGGGTAACGACACACTTTCGGGTGGACGTGGCAATGATACCCTAATTGGAGTCAATCCATCGAGTGCTACACCGGGAAGCAACGAAACAGATGTGCTGATTGGCGGTAGGGGTAGAGATGTTTTTGTTCTCGGTGATGCCGCAATTAGCTACTATCAAGGAACAGGAGTTGCAGTAATTCAGGATTTCCAACAGGGAATCGATCGCATTCAGTTACATGGAAGTATTTCCAACTACAACATTGTTGGTAACTCCATCAATTTAGCTGGTACATCTGACCAAATAGCAGTGATTCAAGGCGGCTTTACCCCTGATAGTTTCATATTCGTGTAATCTCAATTCCGGCTGCACTCAGACATGATACCGAGGAGACGGCAGTGCCGTTTCCCTACCCAAAATAATATTGTAGGGACACGGCACTGCCGTCTCCTAATTTCTTCTTCCTACTTCTTCCTTCGTGTTCTTCGCGTCTTCGCGGTTCAATAATACTTATGATACCGAGGAGACGGCAGTGCCGTTTCCCTACCCAAGATAATATTGTAGGGACACGGCACTGCCGTCTCCTAATTTCTAATTTTCTGCAAATACCGATCGCCCTTTAATCCAATCAAGTAAAATAGGATTGACCAATTCCGGCGCTTCATCCTGCGGACAATGGCCCACTCCCTCCAAAGCAATAAACTTTTCAACAGCCGGAAACTTCGCCAATTCTCGCCCCAGGGCGATCGGCTCCCAAGGATCGTTTGCGCCCCACAAAATCAAAGCAGGACAGCTCAAACGCGGCAACAAATCCTCCGGTAGCGGCCCTTGAGAATAGCTGATAAAAGCCACAAATACATCCACAGCGCCGCTATCTCGCGCTGGTTTTAACAAGATTTCTACAAGTTCGTCGGTGACAGCTTCCGGCTGGTGATAGGCTTGCAAAAGCACTTTTTTGACTGTTTTTGGCGTGGCTAATTGTTTGAAAAATAATTGACTTATCCACTTGACATTTAAAACTTTTTGTGCGATTGGCGCTCCAAAACTGCGATACCAAGGCATTTCGGCGCGCTTGCGATCGTGCAGCAAGCGCAGGGAACAATTGAGTAAAATTACGCCAGAAGCAATATCGGGAAAATCCACAGCGGCTTGCATAATTGCCACGCAGCCGATCGAATTTCCCACCAAAAAAGCCGGCCCGCCCGCAACTTCCCGACAAAAATCAGCAATTAACTCACCCCAAGTTTCAAAAGTATAGTCAATCTCAAGCTTGGGCGCGGGCTTAGCAGAACCGCCAAAACCGATGAGGTCGATCGCGTAACAGCGACAATCAGCAGCCAACACAGGCAAATTCTTGCGCCAGTGGCCCCAAGACGCGCCAAAACCGTGAACAAACACCACCGCAGGGCCCTCGGTTCCCGCAGCCTGGTAGCAAATCGGAAAACCTTTCCACATCCAGATTTGAGGTGCAGCAAGTGTTGACAGAGTGGGAGTAGAAGGTGTCATGGGATTTTAGATTTTAGATTGGGCATGGGGCATGGGG
>NZ_CAWPRX010000215.1:0-36175 GCF_963890365.1 Tychonema sp. LEGE 07196
GAGCAGATTGTGATTGTTGGGGGTGAGGGAATTGGACATCACAAAGCAGGTGGAGGAGCGGCAATCTATGATTACGCTATGCGGCTGCTGCGATCGAATCTGAGCAGAGAACTCGCACGGGGAGAAAAAATTACTGTCACCCTGATTTTGCCTTCAGGGCGCAAACTGGCGGCCCGCACTTCTAACGCAGCTTTCGGTGTCGTAGAAGGACTTTCGCTGCTGGGTACAACGGGCATTTCTCAACCGCTGAGCGCCCCCGGACAGTTGGAAGTTTATCGCGAACAACTGCAACAAAAAGCCGAACTGTTTGACACTTTAGTTTTCTGCATCGGCGAAAATGGCTTGGATTTGGCGCGACAACTGGGGATCGATCCGCAGCGGCTGGTGAAAACTGCTAACTGGCTGGGCCCGCTGCTGGTAGAGGCAGGATTTCAGGGCGTGCGATCGATTTTGCTGTTTGGCTATCACGGTAAATTGATGAAATTGGCGGCGGGGATTTTTCACACTCACCACCACCTCGCCGATGGGCGCAGGGAAATTCTCACAGCTTACTGTGCTAAAGCTGGAATGCCCGCCGATGCCTGTTCCGCGATTTTTTCAGCAGCGACGGCCCAAGAGGCTCTCGGGCAACTGCGGGCTTTGGATGCGGCAACTGGTAGCAATTGGGTCGCTCGAATTTACGGTGAGATTAGCCGAGAAATAGACTTGCGATCGGCGGATTGCATTTTTACTCACACTAACCAGCGTATTCCCGTGGGATCGGTGATGTTTGGGCGCGATCGCAAAATTATTGTTAAAAGTGACATAGGAGATACATTTTTGACACAAATTTGTTAATGTAGTGTGAATATCCCGTAATTCTTTGTAAAAGATAGCTCAGGGATAATATTTAACAAGTAATAATTCTCAGTCCCTAGACCTTGATTATACTGGGTTGCGTCCTGAATAAATTTCTGATGCAATAGTTTAATTAATTAGGGTAAGGCTCGAAGTAAATTTATGCTTGTCGCAGACCCTATTAATTGACTGACATCGCTGACAGCAATCTAGTATAAATCTTATTTATTCCTAGCGACTAAGGGTAGCTCGCTTCCATCAATTTTGGACTCAAGCAGCCACCAATACCTCCGCTACATTCTGCCCAACTAGCAATTAGCAATTACGCAATCACCGTGACTACTCAAATAGAAACTGACTCTGACCTCACAAACTCTTCTCTGGGGCAAATAGACCGCCAAATGATCGTGATTCTCGACTTCGGTTCGCAATATTCCGAACTGATTGCTCGCCGCATTCGCGAAACTCAAGTATATTCAGAAGTTATTTCTTACCGCACTACTGCAGAACAGTTAAAAGCGATCGCACCTAAAGGAATTATTCTGTCAGGAGGGCCGAGTTCTGTATACGATGAAAGAGCTCCTCAATGCGATCCGGAAATTTGGAATTTGGGAATCCCAGTGCTGGGTGTTTGCTACGGGATGCAGTTGATGGTAAAGCAACTCGGCGGGACAGTTGAGCGGGCTAAGTTGGCGGAATACGGCAAGGCATCGCTATTTATTGACGATCCTACGGATTTGCTGACAAATGTCGAGGAGGGCAGCACGATGTGGATGAGCCACGGAGACTCCTGTAGCGAGTTGCCGTCGGGTTTTGAGATCCTCGCTCACACGGACAATACTCCGTCTGCTGCTGTGGCTAACCACGAGAAAAGTTTGTACGGCGTTCAGTTTCACCCAGAAGTGGTTCACTCGATCGGCGGACAAGCTTTGATTCGCAATTTTGTTTACCATATTTGCGAGTGCGAACCGACTTGGACGACAGCTACTTTTGTCGAGGAAACTATTCGCGAAATTCGTGCCAGGGTGGGAGATCAACGAGTTTTGTTGGCTCTATCCGGTGGGGTTGATTCTTCGACTTTGGCTTTCTTGCTGCACCAGGCGATCGGCGACCAACTTACTTGTATGTTTATCGATCAAGGGTTTATGCGGAAGCAGGAACCGGAACGGTTGGTGAAATTATTTCAAGAGCAATTCCACATTCCGGTGCAGTACGTTCAAGCTCGCAGTCGCTTTTTGGCTAAGCTTGAAGGTGTTACCGATCCTGAAGTAAAACGCAAGCGGATCGGTCACGAATTTATCAGTGTATTTGAAGAAGAATCGAAGCGTCTGGGCCCTTTTGATTACCTAGCCCAAGGTACTCTTTACCCGGATGTGATTGAATCTGCTGACACGAATGTAGACCCGAAAAGCGGCGAACGAGTTGCTGTTAAAATTAAAAGTCACCACAATGTGGGCGGGTTGCCTAAAGATTTGTGCTTTAAGTTGATCGAACCGCTACGAAAGTTGTTCAAGGATGAGGTGCGAAAAGTCGGCCGGTCGATCGGGCTTCCCGAAGAAATCGTGAACCGACAACCTTTCCCGGGCCCGGGATTGGCGATTCGGATTATAGGAGAAGTTACCGCAGAGAGACTAAATATTTTGCGAGATGCTGACTTCATAGTTCGCCAAGAAATTAACCGGCACGGATTGTACGGGGAACTTTGGCAAGCTTTTGCTGTTTTGCTACCGATTCGCAGTGTTGGGGTGATGGGCGATCAGCGCACCTATGCTTACCCGATCGTTCTGCGATTTATCACAAGTGAAGACGGGATGACGGCTGATTGGGCGCGGGTTCCTTACGATTTGTTGGAACTGATCTCGAACCGGATTGTGAATGAGGTTAAGGGGGTGAACCGGGTGGTTTACGATATTACTTCTAAGCCGCCTGGTACGATCGAGTGGGAGTGATACTATTTTCGATTTTCGATCTTTGATTTTCGATTTGGATAGATGCCGTGTGTAAGTCCTGTGTTAATTACAGGACTTACACAGAAAATTTATCTGTCAACGGCGTCGCCCCGAACAAAGTTGAAGGGTCAACTGTCAACTGTCAACTGTGTTGCATATGGTGACTACTCCTCTATTATTAAATGCACCCCGAGCGATCGGCGAAAAACGGGTAATTTTCCACAACTTGAATTGGCAAGCCTATCAGCAAATTGTCCGTGCAATTGGCGAGAGTCGCTCTGCCCATTTTACCTACGATCGCGGCACTTTAGAAATTACGATGCCTTTAGAAGAACATGAATTTTACCGAGAATTGATCGGACGTTTTATTTATTTCTTAGTCGCTGAACTCGGTTTAAAAATTAAAACGATGGGTTCGACAACGCTCGATCGGGAAGATTTGGATCGGGGTGCAGAACCGGATAATGCTTACTACATCCAGAACCAACCGCTAGTGGCAGGAAAAACGGTAAATTTGCAGCAAGATCCGCCACCAGATTTAGTAGTAGAAATCGATATTACGCACACAGATATCAAGAAACTGGAACTTTATGCCAGTATGGGAGTTCCTGAATTTTGGCGTTTTAACGGGCGGGTTTGGCGCATCTATCAACTTCAAGGCGAAGAATATCAAGAAGTTGAAATTAGCCCGACTTTTCTCCAAGTTCCCAAAATAAAACTCTATGAATTTCTAGCCCAAGCGCAGGAAGATGAGGTTGGCGCGGAACAAACTTTACGGCAATGGATACGTCAAGAAAATGAACTAGATAGAACTTAGAACGAAGAGATACTTCAAACTCTGTTTAATTGCGATCGCTCGTTTCAGCATCCAGCAGCAATTCGCACTGTTGAAACACGTAATTGATCGCGGCAAATAGTTTGTCTAATTCTTGAATTGTATAAAACGTTTGATTGCGAGTAAAAACATTAGATTTGAGTTTGCCAAACTGCCATACTTCCCCATTAGATACAATTCCAAATATTTCTTGCTCTGAATTTTCATTTAGTCGCTGTGCGGCGATCGTTTCAGCCAAACACTGCGCCCATCCATTCTCAAAGTTATCTTGTTTCGCTTCAACTAATAGAAAGTAAGGTTGTTCAAAAACAACTTTTCCTAATGAAGAACGTTTAGCTAAAATATATTCAGGAAATCCAGAAAGATATTGATCGCAGGTGAGAGATTGATTGCTCCACAAAACAAATCCGCTGTAATAGCGCTTCCAAACTTCTTTGAGCACTGGATAAATCAAATTTTCGCCAACTGCAAATTCAGAATTGTCAACCACTCCTTCTCGCATAGTAAATTCCAAATCTTCTCGAAAATAATCGGAGACATGAAACTCTGTTTCTACTATGAAATTTGATTCGGTGTAGGTAATTTGAAATTATTTGAGGACTGAACTGACGGTTTTGTAAGCGCTGGAGGGCATAATAACCTCCAAAATTGAGGTGGCGTATTTTATGGAGATGATTTTAGCACGGGGAAAAGGCGATCGCTTTTGATAAAATGGGGTAGTGGAAGAAGCGGCTGTATTAAATTGTGCAACAATCTAGAAATTTTTGAGGAGTTGCAGTTAAACTCGTTGGGATAAACGACAAACAACTGAGGTAAAACTCATGGTAAAAATTCAAGCGATCGCGTGGGCAACAGTTTGCACTTTACCGCTTTGTTTATCTCTATCGTTTGCAGCTTGGGCAGACAAACCAAACCAGCCGTGTCAAGCTAATTTAGATAGCAGTAAGGGAATTGACGACGAGGTGAACAACTGTCCAATAACCGTGGGGCAGTTTTCGATTCGGGGAACCTTTTCTAACTCAAAGTGGCAAGCTTCTTTTTGGGCGTGGGAACCCGCTTATTACATCCTTTACGTTAAAAACAAGCAAGATGGTAGTAAGATTAACCTAACAGGTTTTGATGTTAAGGGTACGACAAGCAGACCGCAGTACCGCTTCACCGATCGCGATCGGGGTATTACCTATATTGTAACTTTCCAATATTCAGACCGGAACGCAATTCGATTGGAAATTTATAAAAATAATGTGGCGATTGTCAATGAATTGCTAGTACGGGAGTCAGACAAACTAATCGGCGGGCCGTGATAAAAATTCGAGGGATGTCTTCTGTTGAGGTTGTGGCTTCGGCGAATTAGTCAACCTCTAACTCTTGTTCAAAGCTAACACCTTCATACAGCAGGTCGATATGAGGAAGAGAGCCTCCTGTCACAGCCAGAATTTCTCCGTCAATGTATTCATGGCGAAGTTCTTGCTTGGCTTCCCATTCTAGGTATTCTTCAGCCGTCATTTTTTGATAGTCTTCACGATTAGCGATCGTAATTTGCTCCTTGATGCAATCTATGCTTATTTTAACTGACTATATATATTAATTATAATCAGATATTGGAAAAATCAGTTAATTTCTTGTAAGAGTAGCCGTTTTTTGCAAGTGCATCAGAAGTGCGATCGGCCTTGGTGGGATGGATGGGGGAGTGGAAGGGCGATCGCACTTCTGGGGAAAGCGAATCAATCCACACATTTGACACTTTTAATATTCCCATCTTCCTTAAGAGCAGTAATCTTAACATGAACTGCTTGTCCTTCTATCAATAAAGCTGCTTTTTTAGGCTCCTTTTCCGTAAGCTTTAAGACTTCCAACATCTGATAAGTTACCTTATTGCTGTTGATGCTGGCTACAGTAGCCTCCAAAATTTGTCCTATCTCAAATTTTTTTGACTGAACAGCTTTAGCAATTTCTACTTGCCGTTCTGACTTGACAACAATACTTGGTCGCGTACTTGGTGAAAAAGTTTGATGACTTCTGCGATTATCATCAATTCCTGCTACCTGTAACGGGGTTGGTAAAACTCGACGCTCTTTGTATTCGTTAGGTTCAATCGTCATATACTCAGCATCTTGTGAGTGTTGCAAACCTTCGCATTGCAACATGGCCAATAACATTTCAATTCGCGGGAGTTCATCTAATTTAGTAGCTTTACGTCCCTCTGGATGGTCATTTTCGTGAATATTCTTCAGTACGTAATCCTCAAAAGCTTTCCTACAATCTTTAAGTTCAGAATCAGTGTTAGCTTTCTCTCCGCGATCCCAGTTTTTGTCATCAGTGAATAATGTGTCGTAGCGTTGAGTGCGATCGCCCAACCAAAGCTCATCAATTTTTACCTTAACAGCACCCATCCCTAAAGGTTTACCCATACCTATAGAAAAGCAGTATTTCTCGTCTTCTGCAATCATCAATACCCACAATATCGCACCAATCTCTACTTTACTCAAGTTCTCAAAGTAGATGGTAAATGAAAAGTTAATACCTTCATCAATCGGTTTAATTAGACTCGTTTGGGTATCTACTGTGTCACTGGGAACTTCAATCTGAACAGGTTTATGCCAGTACAGCTTGTGTCCTCGAATAACTGTTTTTCCTGGTTCTGTACCGTTTGGTGGAGTGCTAGCATAGTGCTTGAGTTGACTCTTATTTGCCCCAGTTTCTTGTGATTGAACCAGATAATGCTGAAATGTTGTAGGTTTTGGGCTAGATAACAGAATAGTTTTGGGTTCTTGATTCAGGCTTTGCTGCACCTTCTCTTCCTGATGTAGCTTCAGGATGCCATTACTGATAAACACTCTACCAGCACGACTTTGTTCCATTCCTTCAGGTTGCTTGTCACGTCGGACAAAGCCAAAAATAGCTTCAGCTATATCAGTGATTGCGGTTTTCTCTTTAGAATCTTTCAGGAAATCGGGAATAAAATCTCGTGCTGTTGAAGCTTTTCCATTACCTTGATGAGAGTAAGGAATCCTAAAGTTAGGACTTTGACCAAATAGCGTTACTGGTTGTCCAGCTTGGGGTTGACAGTAGAAGATACAGCGACCATTTTTTAGAAAACCTCTATTTTTATCGAAGGGTGGCTCTTGCTTTTGAAAAGGAGTTAAAGCATTGTAATAGTCCTGAATAGCATCTTCACTAATTGGAATCAGTTCAGCTTTTGGGTTGGGTTCTCGGATAATACAGTGATTCTGACGTTTGAGATCGCCTGGATTATTTCCTCCTTCCAGCATATTGCCACTAGTCACTATAACTCCTTGATATTTATAGGCTGTACAATTGCTACTGACTTCCCCAGCAAATCGGCGAGTATTTTTTGTATAGATATCTTGAAAACTAATATTCATAAAATACTGAGGTGTATACTCTGATAGGTTGTTCATTGGAATAAACCCAGAGATTGACCGTAACTTATCCTCTTTAACCCAGACGAAGGGAGCCTCATCAACAGGCATAGCCGGACGAATAAACCAACCATCTTGTCTTTCTAGCAAGTAACCAGCTTTAATATTTTTGGGTTTGACATATTTCTTGTATTCTTCCTTCAGTGGATCGTCCTTATCTGCCGCAACGGCTCGAAAGAAAAAGCGCTGTTGCTCTGAAACACGGTCTATTTTTCCAAAACTAACAATTTCTACTAAAGTTCGCAGCATCCCGCGTATACTACTACCAGATATGGCAGCAAGATTAGCGCCAGGGTAACTAAAGAAGGCAGCAAGAATTTCTCGTCTTTCCTTTTCCCACTTGACTTTTTCGTCTTTCTCCCATCGCTCTCTTTCTTCTTTTGTTTTATGTGTGGGAGGTTCTGAGTATTTAGCAAAATCATCGGGACTCCAACCGCAACGGGTGTATAGTTGAGATTTAGTTGTTAAAGTACATTCAATTCTTCCAGTATGTCGGTCTGGATGATAGCGATCGCCCTCTGGTAAAGGTAATTCTGCTTCAACTACTTTTTCAGGTAATTCTACAAAATTGTAAGGTGCTTTAGCTACCCGCTCAGAGTCTGTGATTTGTTTGATATGTTTGGGATTCATGACTTAATCTCCTGTTTAGTAGTTAGATCGACAAGACGGCTGCGATAGATTCGAGCTAAACCCGTTTCTTCCTCATATTTGATGTAGTGATGCACGAGCAAACGTACTGGTTTAACTAAGCGATCGCCCTCCAACTCGATATCAGTAAACGGCACGGCGTGTTTTAGTCCTTGCGAACCATCCCAAAGCAAAGTAAAGTTACGCTGCTTCTCTCCATGCGTTCCCCAAAGAATCTGACTTTCTGGGATTTTATCTTCCTCTGGATTCCCGATGAAACGCCATTTAAACTTTGTCTCGCTAATCCGCCACAGTAGAATTTCGCCATCTCGACCAAATATCCGACATTGTTGCAGTGTGAGTAACCGCAATTCAGGTAAATCAACTTGATCGCGCTTGTGAAATATCTTTTCAGCAGTTGTTAATTTTTTACTATCAAACCTTCCCCAAATTATCCCATCTTCAGCATGAGCCAATAGGTAAGATGTCTGTGCGGATACAGATGATGCTTTAGATTCTAACCAACTGCGTAACTCATCATCATCTTGGAAATTGATTATTTGCGCCTGTCTATCTTCACTCATATTCACACCTCCTTACCTAATTCTTTCAACAAAGCCTTGACAAATTTTTCTAATTCATATTTAACCAAAGTTTCTGACTTGCTTGAATCCGATATATCCTCAATTAGCAAATTTCCCTTACTTTCTGTAATTTGCCATTGTTTGGGATTTTGGGGATGATGTCGGATGAAATCTGCTTTGATTCCTTTCAATCTTCCCCGTCCAATACTGCTTTCACCCCCCACAGGTAAATCAGTCGTCCACAAATCTTTCAGCAATAGTAACAGCAAGCCAATTTCATATTCATTCGGGTTACGCAACTCTAGCTCAATACAGACACGAGTTTTTTCACCACCAAATATAGGTTGTTCGTCAAATAATGCGCCGTGATATGCACCTCCTGTAAAACGGTCGATCGCAATCCGATTTTGTACTAAGTCGGTTGCATCTTTAATAACTTTCTCGTGGACAACCAAACGGCTTGATTTTGCTTCCTTCCCTTCAACAAAACCAAATAGCTCATTAACAAGTGTTGAACTACCGCCCAATGTGTTAACAATTCGCTCGGCTCGATGGCGCAATACTCCTGCTAAACTCGTACCTGATAAGACTGGTTTGAGTTCATCATTACGATGAGATTTCAAGTGTACGACATCCGGGGCGCGTCCAGTTGAGTCTTGACCGGAACGGATGAGGAGGGAACCTACTAATTTGAATTCGGCGTGGATGAGGAAGCGATCGCGCTTATCTTCCAAACTTTCTTCTACTTGAAGTCCTGCTTGAGTTAGTCCCTCTTTAATTAATGTGTATACGTTAAATATAGGTATGAAACCTGTACGCCAATGCTCAAATTTTAACCATAAATTTCTATCATTAGCATCTTCCAGGTTAAAGTTCCAAACCTGCCACTCTTCGACATGACAGCGACCAAAACCGCGCCGCTTTTTCATGCCAATCCCAATTTTACCTTTTTCTAAGCCTTGTAAAGCCCATGCTAAATCATTAATTAATGCTTGCTGTTCTGCAGAATTTTTATCCTTCTCTACCAGTAATTCAAAGGAAAGTGAAAATTTTGTTCCTGCCGCTAACAGTTCCAAGTCATATTTATGGCCTGGTTTAGCTGTGCCAGTTATGGGTTCAATTTCTACGCCATCTCTTAATTCCACAGTGGGGATAGTGCTGCTGATAGCATCATTGATAATTAATGGACTTTGTTCGCCATCAGGATCGCGACGAGTACCACCAAATAGCGTAGTAGCCCGATCGCCCTTTTGTTCCTCTACACCGTATCCGTGTTGGTACTCCCGCAAGTAGTTTCGCAAAGCACCTGCAATCGATGCACCAGTTAAAAGCGCACAGTCGCTCACGCTATCTCTCAGCAATGCGATATCCGTTGGACTATCTGCGTCACCGCTTCCCAAGCAAGTCGGCGTATCTAAGATTAACGTACCCCGTACAATGATGCGTTTGGCGATCGGGCGGTGACAGCGATTTAGACGTTCTTGAGTCATCATTTTTTCTCCTTAGTTGCCTTCTTCGCTACCGCCATAATCAGCCGCAGCGTATATTTTTCAGCTAGCTTATCCTCTCTGGCGCGATCGTCATCAAACTTGCGATCGATACCAGCAATTCTTACTTCTATTCCATTAATCCAATCAGTTGGGTTGCTCAACCACTCATCTAGCTGTTGTCTGAATGATTTATCGCCAATTTTTGTGCGCTCAAATTGATTCTTCGCCTTCGATGGTAAATTATTTAGCAGTGAGATAACTAAACTAAAATCGCCATTGGAAAGTCCTTGTCGTGCAACAGACTGTAGTCGTGATAATTGACTGTTACTGATGCATTCTTGCAAAGTTAAAGGTTCAACCTCTTTTTGAAGATATTGTTCTAGCTTTTGTTCTAACAATCTTTGTGCCATCTGTTCAGCTAAAAAACGCGAACCTTCTTTTTTCAATGAAGTAGAGCTACTAGATGGCTTAGCTAAACTGACTGTAAACTTTTCATCTTGTAACCAATTGACAGCAATTCGTCCAAAACCATCTTCTCTTCTCTCTCCAATTCCCTGAGCTTCAAGTTGTTGAATTTGTGATTCATCAATCTCAACACCTTCAAAAACGATCGCACTGCCTGCAGCCAATGCTGGCACTTGCGGTAAAGGCAATCCCCATTTACGGTTAAATCCACCAATTAAAGTGCTGCCTGCAAAAATATTGCTAGGTTTAGGTAATGAGATATTTAACACTTCCTCGACAGCCTGTTTAATTAACATTGGATCGGCAACAGGCTGTCCCCATTCATTCCTTAAAAGCGTATCACTTAAAAGTGTAATGCTTAAATTTTCTTCACCCTCGCGGTCTTCAGCAGGTTTTCCAATTTCATCCCAATCATTAAGGATTTCTAAGTCGATAATCTTGGTATGTCCGTATCCAGCACTTTGAGAACCGCCTAACCAAATATTGGGTTCGGTAACTAATAACATATGAATTGCTGTTGCGTCTCCATCTTCGCAGAGGATGACGGATTGAAAGGTTTGTCCCGCATCTAGGGCATCGTAGCGGAAAATTTCACCTTGATTGTCTGTAGAACGTCCTTTTTGGCGATCGCGAAAATTATGAATATTAATCCGCCGCCTTTTTTTGTATAAATTAACCACTCCACCTTTCTTAGTCCAAAAGTATTCACCCACAGATTTAGGAGTTTCTGGATCGTCTCCTCTATCAATACTGAAATCATATACAGTGATAGACGAATCATCGTTAAGTTCATCATCCTTATCCTTGAACCAAGATAAAGGCAGGGGAAGAGTGCGTTGCGGTTGCTTTTCGTAACTCAAAAGATAAGCATTTAAGTAGCGGGTACTATTGGCATCGAAGAACAATCTCTTCACTTCTGCATTGGTTAAATCAAGTTCTGACAAGTGATGCTGCCTCATGTAACGCCCAATAATTGCACCGCGAATCATGCTACCAGGAATGTAAGAGTACGATACATCACTGTTGGGATCGCCTTGAAATGAAGTAGCAAGAATTGGTTGCTGACTTTTCAATGACAAAGTAATTGCTTTCATACAACTTTCTCCTTAATTTGTTGTCCAAAATAGTGAGCATAACGATGCGCTATCTCATTACAATCTTCATCGTGTAACGTACATTGAACGTGACCGCGACCTCGATTTCTGCCACTCCCTAAGCGCCGAATTGCTAGCGAGCCCACTGCTAAAAGCGATAGCATTTCATCAGTTGGAATTTTCTCAAAAATTAAGTCAGCAGTAAAACAAAGGTCGCGCAAAACTACACGATACGAACGCAAACTCCCTTCATCAGGTGTACCGGATTGTGGGTCTATTGCAGTTTGACGGCGGATAGTTGTTAGCGAATCAAGTACCTCTGTTTTTGTCAAAGTTTTATCATCAATCTGGAAACCAACCGCTTGACGTAAATCCTCTGGCAAACAAGCATCACCTACATGAACTGCACCTATTGTCCCTATGGTACTCCCCAAGGTACCGAACAAATCGCAAGCAACTTTTTCCCAATCCTGTTTGTGATGAGATAACACAGCAATTAAATTATCGCATTCTTCACTCAGCAATCCCTTGAGAGTACGTCCCCGCAAGTAGGGAAAGCCAAAAGGATCGTGTTCGACTTCTTGGTCAATTAAACCTGCGACTCCATCTCCCCGTCCAAAAGTTGTATCACTCAGCAGTTTTATTTTCAGTTGATAAATTGGCATCTGATTCTTCCCTCAATGAGATATAAAATTCCATCGCTTCAATCGCATCAAAGTAACCACAAACTCCACTCAGCCAACCTTTCTCAGCTAAATCTCTACTTTGACCGCTAAATTCTGGAAAAAGTGGTAGTTGCTCATCTTTTATTCTGTAGTTTTTGAGAAACTTCTGAGTTGCATCAGGTCCTTGACGCAGAACATCTCGTAAGGCAATAACCTTATTATGACGACCTTTCCAATCTTTATCTTCATTTAAGTGTTTGACTACTTTTGTGAAACCTTCCCAAGTACGCCAATCGCTATCTTGTTCTTTTTTCAAACTTACA
The DNA here is from genome assembly GCF_963890365.1 of Tychonema sp. LEGE 07196. NCBI lineage: Bacteria > Bacillati > Cyanobacteriota > Cyanophyceae > Oscillatoriales > Microcoleaceae > Tychonema > Tychonema sp. LEGE 07196. The sequence goes on from NZ_CAWPRX010000215.1 coordinate 12,313, forward strand.
GGTCGCATTGATAAACTACCTGCGGGTACTTTGTATTCGCGATCGCGAATTTCAGAAATTGAACCACTTAAACCACTAGCCGCCAAATGCCAATCTAAAGCTGAGAAATCTCCTTTCTTTTCATCTTTGACAAACCCTTTAGCTTTGCGACATAAATCTTCGCTAAGTTGATAAGCGCGTGCAAAGGGATAATGAGTTTTTACAACACAAATTCCTGCACAGGCTGTGAGAGGATTTTTACCATTTTCATTGCCTACAACTAGCTTTTTCTCAAATTCTTGCAAAAAAATGGCGGCGAGTTCTAATCCCAATCTTCCATCACAAACGAAAGTGACATCATCACCACCGTAGACTAGAGGACGGAAGGGCAAGTAATTATCTTTGATCTCAAACTGACCCTTGACTTTTATTTTTCCATCGGCATCTACCTTAATTGATTTAACCAGTATCTCTACCACTTCTTTCAGCGCATCAATACCAGCCTGATTGACGCTGTGGGATAGTTGGCGCATGGCGATAATGTAGTCTCGATTACACTTATCTTTGCCAAAATTTTGAAAGCGTTTACCCATACCATTGCCATCAGCATGAACTACAGCAACATAGCTAGAATCTCCTTCTGAACGACCCATTTTGTCGGTTCTTAGAGGGAATTCATAGGAACCCAAAGCAGAGGCAAACATTTTTTGCAGCTTATTGTTAGCTTTAGAAACAACTTTGAGTTTTGCATCAATCTCTGTTGAAATAAGATAGGGTTCGTCATCCTCAAATGGATCGCTCATCTTTACAGCAATTAACTGAGTCGATCGACAAGCGGCAGTCACACCCAAACCTAGCAATGGTGCGGAAGGTATCCGGCTGCGCTTTTTGGCATCCAAGTCATTTTTCATCAAATTCTGAACGACATCATATAGAGATTGACTATCCCAATCAAACTCTTGATGAACAGCTACAAGATTAATTCCTGGTGATTCTTCTAAGATTCGCTTGCTCAAAATTTGAGTAAATTGCACCGCGTATTGCTTGTCTGAAAACAACAATACTGTATTGCCGCCACCTGCATAAACTAATTCAGCAGCTAATTCATCATCTTCAATGTAAGGTTTTGCCTCTGGTTGATGTTTTTCAGGATCGAATGCGTAAATTTTTCGGTTTATATCTTGGCGCGCGAAGGTATGTAAAGCTTCTCTAGCCCAGTCATCTGTTGCCTGAGAAACTAGGTAAGATGCGCCTATATTTTCGCGCAGGCGGTTACTACCGAAAATATAAGGTTGAATTCCCGTTGTGTCGAGTACAGTTACTGTAAATTGTCTCATCTTGCATCCTTATCGTTTTGTTTAATCCACTCTTCAATCTTGATCGATAAATCCATTAGATCGTCCCGTCCAAATACAGCAATCTTTTTCTCATCTAGCACTGCTACCTCTGCTTTGAGAGTATCTGGTTCGTCAGTACAACAAATTAAAGCAACTCTCGCTTCATCACCGCCCATTTGTCGCGCTCGCAAGTAGGCTTCAAATAGCTTATTTTTGCACAAGTCTCTTTTGCTGGTTGTTGAAACAGATATCGCAAAAAGCTGATAGCCTCGTGTAAACGCTACATCAAATTCAAATCCGCTTCTAGTTCCTTTAAGAGGAACTTCAAAATTAAGTCCATAGTCCTTGATAGAATGCAAATCGGCAATATTTTTGACTTGCTGCAAAACATAATGCTCTAACCACAACCCATCCAGGTATTTACAAAAATGTTTGATTTCCGTAAAAATACCTTTTTGTTGTACTATTTGTAACGATATTTTATCATCCGGTGTCACCAAGTTTTCTCTTTTTAGGTATGCAATGACTGCTGGTGGTGCTGTTTCTAGAGATACCGATAACTTCTCTAACTCGGACTTGCTTTTCCAATCACCATAATTACTATTTTTTTTCTTTCGTGCATTTTCACAGAATACGTTGTAGTACCAATCAAACCAACGCTTTGCTTGATTTTCATCCTTAAATACTGTGGCGAGTCCTGCTGCTAATTCTGGTAATTGCGCTTCTTGTGTAGGATTTCCTTTTAACTCTAAGCCGTGAATTTGGAAAAGTTTTGCAAGTTTAACTTCCAGAGATTCTGGTTTCACTTTGACGCGGATGCGATCGCCATTTTCCCTGTCTATACATATCTCCAACCTACGCGGGTCAAGATAGCTAAACACAGTCTGGGGACGCTCTTTGCTAAAAACTGCTCTGTAAGCGTGTACAGCCATCGCCTTCGTACCGCCCGTATAATTCAATCCAATTTTTCCATCCTTAATAGTTTCTAGCTTAGAGTGAATTGCCTTTTGAATCTGATAGGCATCAGCTTCGCCATCGTTGAGGGGCACAAGTTGAGCTGTCTTTAAACCAATTGGTTCGCTACTCAATATTGTTTGCAGACGCTTGGCTGGCTTCTCTGTACCAGTCGTATACACAAGGTAGGGCGTACCTCCTGGATTTAACAAAAGTTTCGCCGCCACATAATTCGGCAAAGGATTCTCGCCAATCAGCAAAAACAGGTGGTCAACTTTGTACTTGTCGAACTCAGATGTACTCATAAAGCTTGTCTCTCCGTCTTGCTCAACTTTCACGCCGATTATGGCATCCTATAGGAAGACCCCCCTTCCGATCGCCCTTACGCTAGAAAAACATAACACCAATCCCTCAAACCCACCGTGAACCAAACCTTTGGCAATCCCCCCAACCCCAAGATTTTACAACAATTAGCCAACGGTTCCCTCGACCAAATGCAAAATCTGACCCGCGCCATCAGGTTATGGGTTTTGTTAACTTGGCTGTACAGCGACGAAGCATATAATGCCCTGGCAAATTCCTTCACCTATACTGATTGGCGAAAAGCTTTCTTTGGCGAGAATTACAAAGATGAAAAGCAAGAAGATATTGCCAACTATCCAGATCCAAATTGTGCCTGCAACATAACAGCCCAACAGTGGTTGCTTAAATGGGATTTACCTGTAAACGAGTGGCGGCAATCTTTGCAAAAACAGATCGCAATTGCTGATTCGGAATTAGACGAACTATTGGCAGAAAAGTTATTTGCTCAAGTTCGCAAATCTCTGCAAAATGATTTCGATTTGCTGGTTAGTCGCAATTGGCTGCGACGAGTATCTGATGCTGGCAGAAGTAAGAATTATTGCCGACTAGAAACAACTCCCTCAATATTAGATAGTTTGGAAAACTCCAATACAGAAAGCAATTTGAGTTATAAAGCACAGATTTATCTGGATATGTTTAGTTTTCTCGATCCGAGTTTGCCTTTGTTGGCGGAACAAGTTTCAGCAGCAGGAGATGAAGATACTCACCGCGTCTTTTTGTATGTTGATTATCTCGTGCCCGAATCTAGCAGCCTAGAAGATGCTGTCGAGCAATTTCAGAGCGAATTGCAGGAAATTTGGGATTCGGGAAACATCACTCCTTTGCTGCTAACTTATCGCAGCGCTCATCAAAATCTGATTAAGGAGTGCGTTGTTTATCCTGTTTGCATTTACTTTATGGAACGAGCTAAATATTTGTGTGCCTACGGCAGCACTCCCAAAGGTGATATCAATTGGTACAAATATCGGCTCGATCGCATTATTTCTAAACGCATAGAACCGCTAGATTGGCAAGATACCCGCGTCCCCCAATTACTCAAGGAAAAATATCAGGAAAAGAACCTGCCAACTCCCAAAACAGTTAACGATATGTTAAAGGAAGCTTGGGGCTGCGATTTTTATAAAGAAACGGCGCTGATGGTATTGCGGTTCGATCGCACTTTTGCTCAATCCTACCTGCAAGGAATCAGCATTCACCATACCTGTCGCGCCATAGACTGCGATCGCGCCGCCAGATTAATCACACAATACACCCCCAATCCAGAAGAGCGATCGGCACTTTTAGAAATTCTCCAGTCTCGCCCAACCGACGATGCTTACTATCAAGTCACTTACCGAGTGACAGACTACTACCCGCTGAGGTGGTTGCGAGCTTTGGGCTCGCAAGTCGAAATTCTGCTACCTTGGGATTTGCGACAGAAAATGGCTGTAGAAATCCAAAAAACTCGGAACTTGTACCAATAGTCTTTCGATCGATAATTATCAAATTTATTGTGGAAAACTTGCCTTTTCCTGTGGAAAACCCCCCTTTTCCTGTGGAAAAGCGCCACAAAATGAAGTGCGATCCCTTGAATCCGATTGATAAAATTTCAAAAAATCTAGGAATGCCGATCGCCCAAAAAGGCTTTCTTGCTCAATCCCAGAGTCTGCTGTTTGCTGCCGGTACAGCCTAGATATTTCCTCCTTCCTGCATCCTCTTCCCTGCTTCATTCTCTTGAGAATCGTAGCTAATTCGATCGGACTCGTAAGCCGGAGGCTCGACGTGAATTAAGATGCGTACAGGGCTGAAACGTTCTTCCAAACGGGCTTCTACTTCTTCTGTAATCTGGTGAGCAGTTTCTACATCTGTAGCACTGACAATCATGTGCATTTCCACAAACACTTGACGCCCGATCGCACCGCGGGAGGCGATCGAGTGACAGTTGAGCACACCCGGTACATCCATTGCGATCGCCTGAATAACTTCCGGGGCGATCGCCATTTCATCCACCAACCAAGGCAGATTTTTCTTGAAAACTTCCCAACCGCTGCGAAACACCAAAAGAGCCACAGGAAAAGCCAAAAACACGTCCAGGAATTGTAATTGAGGTATATTCCAAACCTGCCCTTGCCAAACACCGATCAACCCGCCGATGACCATAATTGTCACCCAAACATCGCTCATCGTGTGCTGCGCGTCAGCCACCAAAATCGCGCTACCGAGACGTTCGCCAACTCTGCGCTCGTAAAAAGTTACAAAAATATTAATCCCCAGTACCAGCAACAAAATCCACAATTCATGGGGGGATATGGTGACAGATTTACCGCCATGTAGCAACCTTTCGACAGCATTGCTAAGAATTTCAAAACAGGCAATTAACAGAAAAGTACCAACTCCCAGAGCACCGATCGCATCATATTTTTGGTGTCCGTAGGGATGATCGCGATCGGGCTGCGGGTTGGCATAATGATTAGTGACCAATCCTAAAATATTATTAGCGCTGTCCGTGACGCTGTGCAAAGCATCTGCCAACAAACTGAGGGAACCAGTCAGCAATCCCACGGCTGTTTTAATTGCCATCACCAGTAAGTTGAGCAATAAAGTAATGATTAAAACCTTGCGGACTTCGGAACGGTTATCGGCAACCATAAAATCTCCTCGATCGGCGATCAAGTGTTATGGCTTCTAGTTTAAAGCCGATCGAGCGATCGCAAATTAAAAGTATTGTAGAATCTAGGTTGCGGTTAGATTTACATTCATTAATTTTGCCCAGCTTCTTGAGACAAATTGTAATTAATAGCATTCTCGCAGTCCAATTTAGCTGGCAGGTACTTCTTTTGGGTTACTATATCTTTTATCATTAACAATTGTATGTTAAATTTCATTGCCCATGTCTCTTTCTCCGCTGACACTGAATTTAGTCGAAGGTTCTGTCTCCTTTAGCTTTTCCCCGCAAGCCGCGCGGGATTTGCAAAGCGAAATTGCAGCTTTGATGGAAAGCTTGAAAGCTGTAGCAGCCAAAACGGCTGGCGCTAAAGCTTCTCCCCAAAAACCTATGGAATATCGGTATGCAGGGGATGTATTTTTGGAAGTTTTCTGCAACCCGAATATCTGGCCAACTCCTTTTGCTGCAAAAGTGCTGATTACGGTTAGGGACGATCGCGTGCGCGTCACCACCGAAGCCGAACTCAGCCGCCTACGCGACGATCTCGCTCAGTATATCGAACAAGTCGGTTGAGATTATCCAGCTTGATTGTTTAAGACCTAAGAACAGGCTATAAGAGCCTGTTCCACAATTTTTGCATTTATCGCACAACTTCTACCGTATTAGCACCGCAGGCTAAAGTACCATTATTATTAGTAGGACTTGCTGGCTTGGTCGTGCTAACAGCATTAGTTTGACACAGGATTCTGACTGTGGTGATTCCTGGGGTAGTATCCATTAAAAAAACTCCTTCCACCAAACGTCGGATTCTGACTGTGATTTTTGTGGTAGCATCTCCTATTAAAAAAACTCCTCCCACAAAACTTTTGAGCTTACCTTGCTTCGATACTCCGTAGTGGAACACAGCTTTATTTTCCGTACTAATTGAGTATTTGTAATTCGCAGTTTCAGTTCTAATACCAAGACCTAGATTGGGAACGGAATTCGTAAATTCACCATTCTCAAGATAGTAAGCTTGCTGAGCTTTATTCATCGATCCCACATATTGTTTGCCTTCTGTTTCATCTGCTTCAGAAGCTTTAACCGTTGGTGACAATTGAGAAACTTCTATCGTATTAGCACCGCAGGCTAAAGTACCATTATTATTAGTAGGATTTGCTGGCTTGGTCGTGCTAGCAGCATTAGCTTGACACAGGATTTGTTGGATGGTATTTTCTATCAAAAAAACTCCTCCTACAAAACTTTTCAAATTAGCGTTCCGCGAAACTCCATAACTAAATACAGCATTGTTTTCCGTACTAATTGAGTATTTGTAATTTGCATTTTCAGACTTTATGCCAATACCTAAATTAGCAACAGAATTTGTAAATTTGGCAGTTTCAGCATAGTAACCTTGCTGAGCTCTATTCATCCAGCTAACATATTGTCTGGCTGCTAATTCCTCAGCTTTAACCGTTTGTGACAATTGAGCTTCAGAAACTTTGCTGAAAATAACTGACAGAATTAGAATTGTTAAAATAACTCCAATTTGCCAAGGTTGAAAATTATCAATTCTGAAGTTTGTCATAAAAAACTGTTGAATTAAGTAAAACTGAGCAGCGAAGGTAGGGTGCGTCAGCAGCTAAGATTCGCTCGTTAGTTGAGAAACTCCAAGCTGACGCACCCCTACCGCTACCACTGAAACTCTAAAGTGCGTCAGCTATCGTTATTTCAACTATAAATTAAAAGCTCCAAACTAACGCGCCCTAGGTTTTTTTTCCAAAGGATAGCTATCCGCAGGCGCAGCCGACCATTCCCACATTGAACCTGCATAATTCTTAGCATTAAATCCCAAATTTGTCAAGACACAAGTCAACCATGCAGACCTAATTCCCCCAGTACAATAACTCACAATTTCAGTTGACTGCGAAACTCCTTTCTGCTGCAACATAGCGACAATTTCCTCGCGTTCCAGCAGTTTTCCCTGTTTGTCCATTAACTGTTTGTAATAGAGATGCACCGCACCGGGAATGTGACCGCCCCTGGTTTCTCCGTAAGGCGTTTTACCTGCATATTCTCGCGGTTCCCTCGCATCAATCACTGCTAAATTAGCATTACCTAAAATAGCTTTTAAATCATCCCGATTGATTTCCCAATTCGAGCGGCGAGATACAATAAAATCTCCTGGCTGCGATGGATGATTTGTGCGCTTTGTGCGATCGATTCCAGCTTTAACAAAAGCTCGATATCCTCCATCGACAAACACAGCTTTTTCGTGTCCCAAAGTTCGCAGCATCCAAACAATCCGCCCGTCTTCGCCCCAGCCTTTCGCGGAATCGGCGATCGCAATTACTGGTTGGTCTTGACAAATTCCCAATGCTTGCAATTTTTCTGTTAAAACTGCATCATCTTCGAGAATTTTACCTTGGTGCGGAAAGTCGGAACAGGCAAATTGCTGCCAAGTTACGGGAATAGCTGGCGGCAGACGGCAAAACCACTTTAAAACAGGTTCGCGAGCATCAAGCAGAGTCGCTCCTCCTAACAGCAATTGCTTAGCCAAATCTGCGCTGACAATCCAATTGTCGGCTAAATCACACATAAATTAAAAATAGTTTATTTAACAATTTTTGCTGTTTTAGCAGCACAGTTTAAAACCCCATTAGTATTAATGGGATTAGCTGGTTTAATCTTGCCCGAAGCTACATTTACGCACAAAATTGTTTGCCTCTTGTTGCCTACTAAAAAAACTCCTCCCACAAAACTTTTGAGATTAGCTTGATTCGACACTGCATAATTAAATACAGCTTTGTTGCCAGTATTAATTGAATATTTGTAATTAACTGTGTCAGCTTTAATGCGACCTAGACCTAGATTGGCAACAGAACTTGTAAAACCCGTATTGTTTGCATAGTAGGCTTGCTGACCTTTATTCATCGCTGCCACATATTGTTTAGCTGCTGATTCCTGAGCTTTCAAGGTTGGCGACAATTGAGCCTGAGCGACTGTAGCAAAAACAACTGGCAAAGTTATAGCTGCGATCGCAACTTTCCTCTGCCGATTGCGACAGCTACGAATCCGGCTTGTAACATTGCTGCAAATTTGAGTCGCGCTAGGAAAACAGAACTGCTTTGTCCTGACAGTTGTTTGGCATTTCCCTAAAAATTCTCCCTCAATCTTTCCCTGAAATTTATCGGCAAACCTACTTGACAAAAGCGGGATTATTTGCAATAACTTTGCGTGAATAGAGCGGGTGAGTAACATACAATTAAACTAATTGTTTTGCTTGAAACTGTTTCAATTTTCCAGGAGCAACCGTGCCGTGTTCGGTGATAATTCCTGAAATTAATTCGGCCGGAGTTACGTCAAAAGCGGGATTGTAAAATTCTACACCCTCTGGACAAATTCGCGTAGTTCCAACTTGATACATTTCCACTGGATCGCGTTCTTCAATGGGGATTTGGCTGCCGTCTGAAAGTTCAAAATCAATTGTTGATAAAGGTGCGGCGACAAAGAAGGGGACGTTGTGAGCTTTGGCAACAATTGCTAAACTGTAAGTACCAATTTTATTGGCTGCGTCGCCGTTAGCAGCGATTCTGTCTGCACCGACAACTACTGCGTGAATCATGCCGAGTTTCATGCAGTGGGCGGCCATATTGTCGGCTATTAATGTGACGGGAATTCCTTCTTGCACGCATTCCCAAGTTGTGAGTTTTGCACCTTGGAGACGGGGGCGAGTTTCGTCTGCAAATACTCTGCCGAGTCTGCCTTCTCGCCAAGCAGAACGAATTACACCTAATGCTGTTCCGTAGCCTGCTGTAGCTAAGGCACCGGCGTTGCAGTGAGTTAGTAAGTTCAATTTTTCGGGTGTTGCTGGCAGAACTTCTAAACCTTTGTCGCCGATATCTTTACAAGTTTGCAAGTCTTCGGCTTGAATGGTTTTAGCCATTTCTAACAAAGTTTTTTGGATTTGTTCGACGGAACCGCTAGTTTGATTTGCTGTTTTGAGCATTCGGGATATTGCCCAAAACAAATTAACGGCTGTGGGACGGGTCGATCGCAATAATTCACCAACTTGTTCTAGTTTAGCGAGAAATTCGGTGCGATCGCCCGTTTCGATTTCCCTCGCGCCCAAATACATCCCGTAGGCTGCCGCTACGCCGATCGCCGGAGCACCTCGGACTATCATAGTTTTAATCGCCTCAGCCATATCTTGAGAGTGGCTGATTTCGACAGTGCCGTATTCTTGTGGCAGTCGGTTTTGGTCAATTAGCAGAACTCTGTCTTCTTTCCAAGTGATGGGGGAAACAGGGGAATTTTGAGCGGTCATCAATTTCAGTTATGTGAGGGACAAGTTTCTATGATGCCATGAAGGCGACTATTTCTCTATATTATGGGTGATATCACTTCCGGTTGCACTCATACATGATGTTAACAGTTAACAGTTAACAGTCAACGCCTGAATTTACTATTCCGATGAAGAGAGGATTTGATATGACAGGCTGGATTTGCCAAAATCGTCCCTACAATCTGAGAATGCTATTTAATCTCAAATAGACTTGCTGCATAAATCTTTGCTCGATCGGTCATAGGATGTCCCATTGACCGCAATCAGATTCGTTCGTAGTGCGGACTTCAGTCCTCTGCCAAGCAAGCGTATGCAAGTGGGCACTACAAACCTTTTTTGTGACGATGGTCTGTTCGTTTAGTCCGATCGCTATAGATAATTATCGGCCCATATTGCGCTTCATGCGATCGAGTTCTTCCTGAGCTTCCCAGTCTTGAAACTTGTCCTCTAAAGGATCTGTCGCATTAAAACTCTGATAATTATAACTCTGATTCCAACCCTTGGTATCCCAATTCTGCTCTGCTTTAGTAGTAGTTTGAGCGGCCGCTGCGGCTTCCGCTGCCGCTGCTTTTGAGCGAACTTCTTTTCGCCGCAATTGAATTTGGCGGTACAGTTCTTTGGCTCTTTCAATTCGTTCTTTGCAGCCCTGCATTTGTCCCCAGCGCTGATTTCCCTGACGCAGCAAAGCTGCTTGTCGCTCTTGGGCGGCTTGAGCTAAATCCAGCCTTTGAGCTGCTTTGGCTTTGTTTGCTCGATCGTTCCAGCGCTGAATTTCTTGGGCGGCGGAGAGAATTTCTGCTTGCAGTGTTTTTTCTTGTTTCTGGATTTCGAGAATCAGCCGCAGAGTATCTTCTTCTTGTTCCTTGAGTTGTTCTTCTATTGCTTGCAATTCCAGATGGGGATTGCTGCGTAAAAATTCTTCTAATTTGGTCTCTAGAAAGCGGCTGAAATCGTCAAATAAGCCCATTTTTTTTGTAATTCCTCAGTTATTAGTTAAGTTATTAATTATTGGTTATTGGTTATTGGTTATTGGTTATTGATTATTGGTTATTGGTTATTGGTTATTGGTTATTGGTTATTGGTTATTAGTTGTTAGTTATTAGTTGTTAGTTATTGGTTATTGGTTATTAGTTATTAGTCATCAATCATTAGTTGTGGCTTATTATAGCCTTTCTTAAAAAGATGAGGTGCACTCCTATTCCCTGAATATCGGGACTTTACAGCCTTATTACATACCTCATCTATCTGAGAAATGCTATATAACTGTTTTCAACCTTTGTGAAGTACAGCCTCATAATTGCCAATTACCAATTACCGATTACCCAATTACCCATCACCAACCCGTAACTGATGACTGATGACTGATGACTGATGACTAATGACTAATGACTAATGACTAATGACCTATTAGAACTTTTGACCGACAAAAACCGATCGCACATCTCCGCCCTTGCGAATCACTGCTTCTTGATTTTTGATTTCTGCCAGAGTCCAACCGCTAGCGCCGATGCTTTCGCCCACATAAATCCTGCGGGCTACGCCGTCTACTTCAAACAAAGCAGCAGATCGATCGCCCAACTCCAAAATTCCCACCAGCGTGTGCGCGGAAGTCGAGGCGCTGCTGACGGCAGGTGCGGATTCCCTCGCTGCTGGTGCCGGCGCAGATTGGCCTGCTGCTGGTGCCGGTTCGGTTTCGCGAGCCAAAATCTTCGGCTGGGGAGCCTCCGACTGGGCGGGGGAAGCGGCCACGGGACTTCGATTCCCGGCCGCAGCGATCGCCCTACCCGATACTGGAGCAGCCGGCGAGGGAGAACCTGCGACGGTTTGAGGAGCCTGAGTCACCGTCACCTGAGCCGGAGGAGCCGGAGCCACCGTCACCTGAGCGGGGGGAGGGATGACTACGACTTGGGGCGCGGGTGCTCCCGGCTGCGCGGCGACTTGTTCTAGGGCATCAGCGATGCGGTTGACTGCTGTCGAAAGACCTGCAGTTGGTGGCGGCGCGCCGGAAATTGCAATGCTCGGCAGCGTCCCTGGTGTGGCGGCTCCAGGAATTCCGGCAAGTTGCGATTTGGACTGGGGTGCTTTGTTTTGTTCGATCGATACTAGCGAGCGCTGCGCGTATTCTACAAACTGCGTGTCTGGTGTTGTTTTCCCGCTTGCAGTTGGCGTTTCTGGTGCGGGGGCGACAGCGGCGGGCAAGCGTACCAGTCCAGACCTGCTGGCGAGCCACAATCCCATGACTAATAGCAGCGATCCAAATGCTGCTCCCAGCAGGATTTTGTCGAATGATTGTTTAGACTGCTGTTTTTTGGTTGTTTCTAGAGCGACTTGGCGGGCGAGCGCTTCTACGTCTTTTTCGCTAGCTTGCGGAGACTGGGGTGTCAACTGCGACAAAACTATTTGAGGTACCGAGATCGATTTGAGCGCCACGAATTCTGGCCGTGTCGGCTCGGCTGGCAGTCCGCCGCTGCCGTCGCAGGCTCGATCGACTCCTTCAAACAGTTCGTCCATCAACCGATCGGCGTAGGACTCAACTGCCACTGCTTCGGCTGGAACTTTTTCGACTGTCGCCACTACGGCGATCGGATCTGACGTTGATTCCAAAGGCATCTGTTTGGCGATTACTTTTTGAGACATAGTTTTCTGTTGGCTCCCGCTCGACAACCCTGAGATTGTCTGGTTCAGACTTCTACAAGATACTTGTGATGTTGACCAATTCTTTGCTCAGAACAGGTCAATTGTAGCTTAACCTCACCATATTTTAGTGGTCAATCAATTTACTTTGCCCGATCGACTTTTGTTGTACTTACTTTTGGGCTTTTTGACGCTTTTTTGCTACCGAGCTTACTCAAGCTGACTGCTTATACACTTTTAACCATATTTGTCAACCCCGTTTAGCGGTAATTCGCCGATTTTGACAGAAAACTTGAATTTGATGATAGAGGCTCGTAGTGCGGTGAAGTCCGCACTAAGAACCGGGTTGCGCGTGGGGACACGATATCATGTCTTGTTACCAAGTCAAGCTACAGGTTTGACCAAAGATTCTGTTGCTAATCTATCTCAAATTTTGACTGCGGACAAAACGTTTTTAGGGGAGCGTGCGGGAGTGCTACCAGAATCTTGACAAGCACAAACAGACGAAGGATTGCGATCGGTTTTGTATCTATAGTAGCACTGCCCAAAATTAACCCACCAGTTCCGCCAATTCCAACCAGCGCTCCGTCGCCCGATCGATCTCTTGAGTCAATTTCGCCAAACGATCGGATAATTTCTTCACCTCAGCAAACCCGCTCGGAGCATTGTTAGACAAAATCTTCTCAATCTCTGCTTTCTCAGCTTCCAACTGCGGAATTTTAGTCTCTAACTGCTCGTATTCCCGCTTATCATTAAAGGAAACTTTGGTGGATTTTGAAGTGACAGCTTTGGGTTTTGAGTTGTTAGATGCTGCGGTGCGTGCAAGTTTTTCTTTTTCTTTTTGTTCTTGCACTTCCTTGGCTTCTTCAGCTTTCTTATAGTCCAAATACACCGAGTAATTGCCGGGATACAAGCGCAAATTGCCTCCTGGTTCCAAGGCGAAAACCATGTCAATTGTGCGATCGAGAAAATAGCGATCGTGCGACACCACAATCACGCAGCCGTTAAAATCTTCGAGATAATCCTCCAAAACCGCCAGAGTCTGCACGTCCAAGTCGTTTGTCGGTTCGTCCAAAATCAGCACGTTGGGCGCGCTCATCAGCACCTTCAACAGAAATAATCGGCGCTTTTCCCCGCCGGAAAGTTTGTTAATCGGTGCATACTGTTGGTTCGGCGGAAACAGAAACTTTTCCAACATTTGAGAAGCGGTAATGATTTCCCCATCGGCCGTTTCTACCAACTCCGCCACACTTTTCAAGTATTCAATAACTCGCTGGTCTTCATTCGGTGTCAAATCCTCTGAATGTTGGTCAAAATAACCGATATGAATCGTTGTCCCAATTTCGACAGTACCAGAATCCGGCTGAATGCGTCCGGTGATGATATCCATCAGCGTCGATTTTCCCGCACCGTTGCAGCCAATAATTCCAATCCGGTCTTCGGGAGTGAAATTGTAGGTAAAATCTTTAATTAAAGTGCGATCGCCGTAAGCTTTACTGATATTCAGTAACTCAATCACCTTCTTACCAATCCGGCGGCCCGCTGTCGCAATCTCGACTTTGCCGTTGGCTGTTTTGAATTCCTCTGCTCGCATATCTTTAATGCGATCTATCCGGGCTTTTTGCTTGGTACTGCGCGCCTTCGGCCCTTTTTTGAGCCATTCTAACTCGCGCCGCAATACTCCCGAAAATTTGCGCTGAGTGCTGGCTGCGGATTCTTCAGCTAGGGCTTTTTTCTCCAAGTAATAAGCGTAATTTCCAGCATAATTGTAAAGGTCGCCGCGATCGATCTCCAGGATGCGATTGGTAACGCGATCGAGAAAATAGCGATCGTGCGTAATCAGCAGCAGTGCACCGCGATAGCCGTTCAAATAGTTCTGCAACCACTCCACAGACAGCGCATCCAAGTGGTTTGTCGGTTCATCCATCAGCAACACATCCGGTTCGGAAAGTAAAGCCGTTGCTAAGGCAATTCGCTTGCGGTAGCCGCCGGACAAATCGGCAATTTTCGCATGAAAATCCTCAATTCCCAACTTAGTCAAAATCAGTTTCGCCTTGGTTTCCAAATCCCACGCATCCACCTGATCGATGCGTTCGGACACCGCAGACAAACGCGCCATCAACTTGTCTGTATCGCCTTTGCCGTGGGACAATTGATCGGAAATTTCCTCGTATTCGCGCACTAAAGCCATTTGTTCGCCGCTGTCGGCAAATACTTGCTCTAAAACCGTATGATTTTCCTCTAAATCGGGCTGTTGCGGGAGATAGACAATTGTAGACCCTGGATTGACCCAGCGATCGCCAGAGTCGATCGACTCCATACCGGCAATCATTTTCAGCAGCGTGGATTTCCCGGAACCGTTGGTGCCGATGAGTCCGACTTTATCGCCTTCATCGAGGCTGAAGCTGGCATCTGTCAAGAGTTCCTTGATGCCGAAGTCTTTTTTGATCGATCGCAGAGTAAAAATAGTCATGAGTATATAAGATCGTTTACCTAACTTAGTTTAGCGCTGATGGGGATTTAAGCTTACTTGTGGTAATATCGACTTCAACTTGAAGCAAGGGTTGAGCTAGAACAAATATTTCAGGCTTTTCAAGCAAAACTCTCTCAATAAACTATCAGGGAATAATAGGGCGCTGTACCGGATCGTAATTCCGCTGGGCCCATTGCAGTCGCTCAACGCGATCGCACGCACACCCATTTTTCCAATTCTCATCCCATCTTCGCCGCGCCTGTCTTTCGATCGATCGGAGAGTAAAAATAGTCATGGTTATGGATTTAGATGAAAGAAAGTTTGCCGTCAGGCAGTTTTACGAGCAGTTTTGGAAAGCGAACCCTGAAGTGACTTTATACGAGACAGTAGTTTGTAATAAATGCCCTGACGTTTGCCCGATTTATCAAAAAATTGCCAGTCTTAAATTGTTGGCAAAGTTTGTTAGTTCAGGTTTTGATTGTGTAGAAATCCAAAGAGCGCAGCAGAATATTCCTCAAGCTGTTTCTGATGCTTTCGAGCGTCACTTCTGGTATTCCCAGTGGACGCTTAGTGAATTATGTCTGGTAAAGATTCCGATCGCTGGACAAGACACATTTTTTTTGTTCGTTGCAGGCTTGTGTGATGATGGTTGGGAAAACAATACTAGCTTTATCGAAATTTTTTCCGAGGGAGGTGAGTTTATCGGCGCAACAGATTTGTTCTCCGGTCGAGCAGTGAAATGGAGAGAAACACAATTCACCAATCAGGACTATCAATACATTACAGGTGAGCCTCCGCCTCCTTGGCCTAGAGATATTTCTAACGATATATCATACGACGAACCTTTATCGCCCGAAGCAATGCTCGCAGAGAATTTGTCCTGCCTGTCATTAGAGATAGTTTACTATTATGAACCTTTCTGGTCAGAAGAAATGCTCTGGCAATCTGCTGTAAAAATTGAGTATGAAGGGGCAGTTATTCGTTATGTTGTTGGTGAAATAAATTAATATAAGACTGAGTTTATATTGTAATACATAAAAAATTAATTGCTTGAAATAGCGATCGCCACTAGGATCGATAAAAAAATCCTCTGCGGTAAAATGAGGAAAAAAAACACGGATAATTCCCAGATGAACGATCGCTCCTCAGCAGATTTGATATCTGTG
This sequence comes from Tychonema sp. LEGE 07196, assembly GCF_963890365.1. Classification (NCBI taxonomy): domain Bacteria; kingdom Bacillati; phylum Cyanobacteriota; class Cyanophyceae; order Oscillatoriales; family Microcoleaceae; genus Tychonema; species Tychonema sp. LEGE 07196. Next base: position 28,187 of record NZ_CAWPRX010000215.1, read on the forward strand.
ACAGAGTTACACCGCCAGCTTAATGACTTACTCCAGCAACTATCACCAGAACGATTACAAGTGCTTGCTGATTTTGCGGCTTACTTAGCAAATACTGAAAGCGAAGCTGCGACTCAAGAACTTTTGGCAATTTCTGGATTGCTAGAGCGAGTTAAGCAAAATCAAGCAACTCCTAAAACTGATTGCACAAACTGGAGAAGTCTTCGATCTGATGTATGAAGTTCTTCTGCATTCTGATGCTCAAAAGGTTTATGTCAATGCTGACAAAGCGCTAGCGAAGAAAATTGCCCGATGTTTAGAACAGATAGAATAAACTCCCCGATTGCACCCTAATATTAAAGCCCTCAAAGGAGATTTTGCAGGGTACTATCGCTACGGAATTGGGCACTACAGAGTGATTTACTCGATCGAGGATGAAGTCGTGCAGGTATTTGTTGTGGCGCGATCGCCCATCGCAGTGAGGTATATGAACCATGAGGGCGAGTTAGTCAGCCCAGCAGCAAGAGTGATTAATTTAATCACTAAAAAGGCGATCGATCGCAGTTTCAACTGGATTCGCCGCCTTTGAAATTCTCTCTACTGCTCAAACTATTTATGTCAAATAACCGCGATCGCACTTCCTTAATCGATCGCTCTTTTTATTTCCACAACTGCTTCTCCCGTTCTACTCGTTGCTCGATCGGGTATTTATAAGAAGTCGTGCCGATCGACTGCTTAAACCACAGATGAGCGAAAAGTCCGTTAAGATTATCTGTTTTTAGCCGAGATGAGGCAAGCAAAATGGTGGGCTTTGTTGGTAAGTGCAAACGATCGCCGATCGAGGTATCACACATCACTGCAACCGACCTTATGCTAAATTATTGTTGGAATTACAAGCGATCGCCAGCGCCAGCAGAAAAGGAGGATATACAAAAATGGGTAAAGGCAGGTTAGAAGCGTTCAGCGACGGTGTAATCGCCATCCTCATCACCATTATGGTGCTCGAATTGAAAGTGCCCCATCAAGCTGATTTAGCTGCGCTGCGTCCGCTAGTTCCAGTATTTCTGAGCTATGTACTCAGTTTTATTTATTTGGGTATCTACTGGAACAACCACCATCACTTGTTACAGGCGACTCGGCACGTCAATGGTAATGTTTTGTGGGCTAATCTGCATCTGCTGTTCTGGTTGTCACTGATTCCCTTTGTCACTGCCTGGACAGGCGAAAACCAGTTCGCGGCCTGGCCAGTTGCGCTTTATGGCACTGTGCTGTTGTTGGCTGCGATCGCTTACTTCATTCTTACCCGTATCCTTATTTCTTACCACGGTAAAGATTCCACTCTGGCAATCGCACTTGGGCGAGACTTTAAGGGTAAGGTATCAGTAGTGATTTATGCTGCAGCAATCCTGCTTTCCTTTGTGAACTCGTGGTTTGCTTTCATGCTGTATGTTTTAGTTGCAATAATGTGGCTGATCCCCGATCGGCGTATTGAGAAGATTCTGACTTCGTGAAGAATATTAGGGGGAGTTTAACGCTCATTCTTAGTCTTACCAATTACTAATTACTAATTACCAAATGACGACTTCCATGCAGAAAGCGACATCGATATCCTAGTTGCTTTTGCCCCAACAGCCAACTGGAGTCTACTCGATCGCGCCCAAATGCAGGAAGAACTCGAAGCACTGCTAAGCAGACAAGTTGATTTAATCAGTAAACAGGCGATCGAGCGCAGTTCCAACTGGATTCGCCGCCTTTGAAATTCTCTCTACCGCTCAAACTATCTATGTCAAATAGTCGCGAGCGTCAGCGCCCGAACAACTGGCTATACCATTAAATCCATTGTCAGCAGTTTCAGAAACCCAAATCGCTACAATTAAACTATTGATTTTCTCTCCCACATCATAATTGCGATTCCGTCTGGATTTAGCCCCCAAGATTACCTTTCCCTCGAACGCGATAATATCATCCGATATGAATATCGGCACGGTTTAGTCTACGCAATGACCCGAAGTAGCGATAATCATAGCCGTCTCAGTATTAATTTTTTAACCGCAATTAATCTTCACCTGCGTGATGGCGACTGTCAGTTTTTTTCCGGTGATGTCAAGGTGAATTATGCCGATGCGTTTTTCTACTATCCAGATGCCTTTGTCACCTGCGATCCGCGCGATCGCAACGATCGTTATGTGAAGCGCTATCCTAAATTAATTGCCGAAGTGCTATCCCCTTGCACTACAAACTTCGATTGTAGCGATAAGTTTGCAGATTATCAACAGCTTAAATCCTTGGAAGAATATGTTTTAATCTCCCAGGATGAGATGCGGGTAGAGTGTCGCCGTCAGGTGCAAGATGAGAACGGGGAACCTTGGGAAACGGTAGTTTATGGTGCGGGAGATAGAGCGATATTTCAGAGTATACAGCTTGATGTGGCGATCCAGGAGCTATATCGCGGTGTGAGTTTGGGGCGGTAGTCGATCGCGATACACAAATAACACCCGCTGTTTGGCGACAACATAAAAAATTGCGCTCGCCCTTTCGCTGCATCACCAGCGCGATCGCCCTGATTGTAATCGCTACTCCAATTTAACACGCTTTTCCCATTAGTAGACCTAAATAATGTATGATGATCGCCAAACCTTAAGCCACAAAAACTTCTGTGTTAGAAGCCTTCGTATTTGCCACCATACTGTGCGGATTTTTTGGTATCATCCTCAAAAAGAACCTGGTAATGAAGATCGTCTCTATGGACGTGATGAGCACTGGTGTAATTGCTTATTATGTGGTTATTGCATCCCTCAATGGCTTGTATACCCCAATTATGGGAGAAGTCAAAAATAGAGCTTACGCCGATCCAGTCCCCCAGGGGATCATCTTAACGGCGATCGTCATCGGCTTTTCAATTCAAGCCCTGATGCTGGTGGGTGTGATGAAGTTAGCACGAGACAATCCCACGTTGGAAACCAGCGAGATTGAAAAAAATAACACGCCCTAAAACCCATCAATGAATATCCTGACGATCGCTTGGCTGACACTACCATTTTTTATTGGGTTCGTGATTGCTCTCATCCCAAAGCTTGACAAATATCTCGCCTTGGGTATCACCTTTGTCTCGGCTGGCTACGCGCTGCTGCTATTTCTCGAACAGTCACCCGTTAAACTACAGTTACTAGATAATTTCGGTGTCGAATTAGTCGCAGATAATTTAAGCGCCTACTTTATCTTAACAAATGCGATCGTAACTGCTGCGGTAATTTTCTACTGTTGGGACAGCGATAAAACAGCTTTCTTTTACTCTATGATGATTATTCTGCATGGGAGTATAAATTCTCCGTTTGTCTGTGCAGATTTTGTCAGTTTATATGTCGCCTTAGAAGTCAGCGGGATTGCTGCTTTTCTGTTAATTGCCTATCCTCGCACCGATCGCTCTTTATGGGTAGGCTTGCGCTATCTATTTATCAGCAACACCGCCATGCTATTTTATCTGGTGGGCGCGGTGCTAGTATATCAAACCCATAATTCCTTTCTGTTTGAGGGTTTAAAAGGTGCGCCGCCCGAAGCTTTAGCCCTGATATTTCTAGGATTGTTGATTAAAGGGGGAATTTTTGTATCGGGATTGTGGCTGCCGCTAACTCACTCAGAATCAGAAACCCCAGTCTCAGCATTACTATCAGGAATTGTCATCAAAGCCAGTATTTTACCTCTCTTGCGCTGTGCTTTAATTTCCGACGAGCTTGGTAATATTGTCAGGATTTTTGGCGTAGGAACAGCCTTGATGGGGGTACTTTATGCCATCTTTGAAAAAGATACAAAACGGATGTTAGCCTTCAGCACAATTTCCCAGTTAGGCTTTATTCTCGCAGCACCGGCAGTAGGGGGATTTTATGCGCTGGCTCACGGTTTAGTGAAATCAAATTTATTTTTAATTGCAGGCTCATTACCAAGTCGAAACTTCAAAGAACTGCAATCTAAGCCGATAGATCGAAATCTTTGGATTGCCCTAATTATCGCTAGTCTCTCGATTTCTGGCTTTCCTTTGTTGGCAGGATTTGGGTCTAAAGTGTTGACATTAAAAAGTGTAGCACCTTGGCAGGCGATCGCCATGAATATCGCCGCACTTGGCACAGCCATAGCCTTCGCTAAATTCATCTTTCTGCCCCGTGGAGAAAAACAAGAAATCAAAATCGGTTTGTGGCTAGCGATCGCACTTTTAACAAGCGGGCTAATTATCGCAAATGTGGTGTACTTAGAAGCTTATACGGTTGAGAGCATCATCAAAGCCATTGGCACGATCGCGATTGGGTGGCTGATTTATGTTTTAGTTATTAAACGGTTGGCGATCGATCTGCCCCGTGTAGCTGAGCAGTTCGAGCATCTGATCGGTGTAATGACTCTAAGTTTGATCGTACTCTTTTGGATGGCATTAGCATGATTGGAACTTTGATATTACGATTGACAATTTGGTTTTTGCTAACTTCCGATCTGAGCCTAGCAAATATCATCATTGGTGTGCTGATTGCCTTTCTCCTCCCCCGTGGCTATACATCCCCGGAAAGGTTTAAGGATTGGCTAAAAATGATTAAAAAAATTCTGATTGCGATTCCAGTAGCATACATTGAAGCCTTTGAAATTATTGTCAATCCCCACAACGGAGAAGACATAATTCTGGAACGGGTAAAACTCAAAAGGTCGCCGATCATGATATTTTTGGATGTATTTGTGATTACCTTTACACCCAAAACAATTGTTGTGAGACACAACCACGCAGGTTCCTACGAAGTCCACAGAGTGCTGCCGTCAAGGGAAAATTCATGAATTTGGTACTAATTGCGATGATTATAGCTATGCTCATCCCCATGTACGAAGCATTGAAGGATGATGATATTTGGCAAAAAATGTTGGCCTTGGCCAGTATTTCTACAAAGGCAGGAATTATGACTTTGTTCATATCTGTCTTGCGCGATGATTGGATGATTGGCGCTGTGGGGGCGATTATCCTCACCGTAGGAAATGCGGGATTAATGCTGTTGGCACATATCATAAAACGACTTGACAACCTATGATTATTGATGTTTTGAGTTATTTCTTGATGGTTGTAGGAGTATTCTTCTGGTTTTGGGGAACTTCTCACCTACTCGGGAAGCGATCGGTATTATTTAAGTTACACAGTCTTTCAGTTTCCGATACCTTGGGATCGATGGCGATCCTCGTGGCGCTGCTGCTACAAATACCCAGTGAATGGCCCCTGCTAATTTTGGCGATTATTTCCTTAGCAATTTGGAATACAATGCTGGGGTATGTTTTTGCACACTGTTCCAGTGACGAGGCCGAAAATCAGACAGAATTTCCACCAGAGACACTATGAATGATGATAGCTATATTTATATCTTGACTGCACTGTTGCCCTTGGCTGCTTGTATGGTAGTAGTTCAGGTGAATCCCTACCACGCCCTAGTCATTCGGGGCATATTAGGTGCGATCGCAGCGTTGATCTATTCAGTGTTTGGGGCTGCGGATGTGGCTTTGACAGAAGCATTGATGGGTACGATGCTGGCAATAACGCTTTATGCGGTGGCGGTGCGATCGTCCTTGGTGATGCGTTTGGGCGTGTTGGAAGAGGAGAAAGTTGAGTCTCAGGGCGATGTTTTGAAAGTAGTAATGAGGGTAAAAAGTCCCGGCGATTTTAACTCCTTGATGCAGGAGTTTCGCCGAATTTTTGGCAAGTATTATCTCCGCATTGAGGTAGTACCTTTTACAAGTGTGGAGGCTTTACACCGCGCCCTGATGGAGAAAGAAATTCATGCAACTTGTGTGCCTGTGGTAGATAGCGATAGCGCAGGTGTGGCAGAAACCAAACATTATAAAACGGTGACGAGAATCCAACGGCTGTATGACATCATGCAGCCGGAAATTTCATCAATAAACACGAGTCTCGATTATAAACTTGCTTCAGGTTCAGGGGAGGATTTTCAATGAAATGGGTTTACATCACGGCGGGGATATTGTTTTACATCAAAATGCTGTTTGTTGCGAATCCAACGTCAGGTGTATCGGGATTGGCAATAGTAGAATTGATTGTCAAGGATAGCGGGATTCCGAATGCAGTCTCGGCGATTATTTTCAGAAATCGGCTGTATGACACGATTTTTGAAGTGGTGGTATTTACGATCGCCATTATGGGAGCTAAATTTCTGTTGGCTACAGAAAACCCGTCCTGCACAATTTATCAGTTTACCGATCAACCATCTATTATTTTATCTCGTTTAGGAGCGACTATTTCGGCTTTGGTGAGTATTGAATTGTCACTGCGGGGGCATTTGACTCCGGGGGGCGGTTTTGCAGCGGGTGTAGCGGGCGGAACTGCGATCGGCTTGGTAGCAATTACTTCATCATCCGAGTGGATGCAGCGGATTTATGAAAAATGGCAAGCGGCGAGATGGGAGAAGATTTCGGTGCTAGTTTTTATTCTTTTGTCTGCGATAACTTTATGTGGGATAGAGTTGCCGCATGGAGAGTTTGGATCATTAATTAGTGGTGGGTTGCTTCCTTTGTTGAATATTTTGGTAGCGCTGAAAGTTGCCTTGGGTTCGTGGGCGGTGGTGTTAGTTTTTATTCATTATCGCGGCTTGTTGTGATGGATTGTAGCATTCATAATTGCTTGGCAGGAGCGATTAAAATGCTGGTTACTTGAGAAATAGAAATCTCTATTAAACTTCTCCTCAAAAGCCTGTAAAGAGCAGGGAGGATGCCTGCTTCACAACAATTATTGGAGTTGTCTGTTGTCAAATGTGTAAAACCATTCTCATCAAAGGGCGATCGACTAAGATCCTGACAAGTGGATTAGCCCAAATAAAGTTTACTTGGGGAGCATCTGTGTTTTGTATTTGAGCGTGTTCCGCTCGCGAACTGTACAATATGCGATCGGGGAGAGCACCTTAAAAAAATGCTTTTTGCAAAACACAGATGCTCCCCTTACATCCCGTTGAAAATCTGTTAAATTTCTGACTTCTGTGCTTCTTGCGATTCCGGTAATACAACTTCTGAATCATTTGGATTGAGAGCAATTTCCGAGGATTCTGCAATCTCCAACGCCTCGGGAGTGCGTTTAGAAAATCCCCAAATAAACATCAAGGCGATAGAGGAAATTAGCAGCCACTGCGGAGGTACTAAACTGTCGTCAATTACTCTCACCAACAATCGCATTCCCACCAAGCCAACTGTAATGTAGCCCGCATCTTCTAGGTGTACGAACTCATCGAGCCAGCGGATGAACAATTCCGCCATAAATCGCAGGGTGATAATTCCAATTGTGGCTCCAGTAACTACCAGCCAGATTTCGTCAGAAATTGCGATCGCAGTAGTAACGCTATCCAAAGAAAATGCTAAATCTGTCATAGCAATTACTGGAATTGCTTGCACCAGAGACCCAAATCTAGGGCCTTGATCTTCTCCCTCGGCATCAGGATTTGAGGAGAAGTGCTGGAAAACTAGCCACAGCAGGTACAGCGCCCCCAGCAGTTCAAATTGCCAGAACTTGATCACCCAAGTCGCTGTTAGAATTAGTGCTACTCGCAGTACAAAAGCAATTATTAAACCGTAATTGAGAGCCTGTTGCTGTTGTTTTGGATCTTCCAAACCTTTAGAAATAGATGCCAAGGCGATCGCGTTGTCAGCGGAAAGTACAGCCTCCAAAGCCACCAAAACTAACAATAAGAAAAAGGTATCAACTCCCAAATTGGGGGAACCTTCAAGAAATTGATCTATCATTAACTATTTTCTGCACCTAAGATTTGCAAGCTAAGAGCGCAGCACAAATCACCGGCTCTATTTAAAATTAGTGTCAACTTCACTTATTTTAACCTATGACGGTAAATTTGTCGCGGGCGATCGCGCTCAAGCAAGTTCGGCAACGGATTCTCTAAGGGATTTAACGGATTTAACCTATCGATGTTGAGCCTAAAAGTCGAGCATGAAGATTTTTCCGACTCCCATCTCCCCATCTCCCCCTCTCCC
>NZ_CAWPRX010000216.1:0-36090 GCF_963890365.1 Tychonema sp. LEGE 07196
GAGGGTTGGGGTGGGGTGCTTTAGATTTTTGCAAGAGTTCTACTGTTGACTGTTGACTGTTGACTCGATTTTATTATTCCTATGCAACCGGAAACGATGTCAGGGAAAAGCGCCGCGCACCGGACAATCACCCGCGCGGCGACAGGAAACGAGATAAATCCTACAATTATAACTGTAGGGGCCATTTCGGAAATGGCCCCTACAGGATAATATTAAGCTTGTTAAAAACGAGCATCTGATTTAGCAATTGGCGATCGTCCTACGGTAAAGCAGCATTTTTTAAATCTACATTTGCCATATTTGCATTCATTAAATTAGCACCGGTCAAGTCCGAACCGTTCAAATTAGCACCAGTCAAATTAGCACCGGTCAAATTTGCATCCCGCAAGTTAACTCCCAGTACGTCGATTCCCGACAAACTGCCACCTCTGAGGCTGACATTAGCTAAATTCGCTATGGACTGGCGAGCATTTTTCATATTTGCGCCAGCCAAATTTGCACTTTCTAAGTTAGCGCCCACTAAATTAGCGTTGGTGAGGTTGGTATTTTTCAAGCTGGCAATTACTAAACCCGCCAGACTCAGATTAGCCTTGGTTAAATCAGCGCCCTGCAAATTTACTCCGTGCATTCTAGCGGCAATTAAACTCGCACCTTGCAATTTAGCTTGTTGCAGATTGGCTTGATTCAGTTTTGCTTCATTGAGATTAGCACCGTTCAAATTCGCTCCGCTCAAATTCGCTCCGGTCAAGTCGGCTCCGCTGAGATCCGCACCAGCAAGCTGCGCTCCTGTCAAGTCACACTTGGTACATTCTTTAGTTTCTAATAGTTGCTTGACTTGCGATACGTTTTCTGCTTTGACTCCAGAAGCAAAACCCATTGCAATCAGTAGCGCTGTTGTTGTTAAAATTCCAAATTTCATATACTCACCCTCGGCGATATCTCTCTTTTAATAATATCCCACATATTTCTAGAGAGTTGGGTGATCGGTCTCTTCGATAAACTGTGACAATCATCACCCTATTATGCACACAACATGATAAAATTATTGACGTTTCAATTCCTCAAAATCATTGTAAACAATTATTGCTTTTTCAGGAACCAAAAGGGAAAGGATTGCGTCCGTTCTAAACGGACACCGCTGATGTTGTTCTGAGCAAAAGTATAGTCCTTATCCTGCCAAAGAGGGATGAAAGGTACATCTCTACCTAGTATGTCCTGAATTTCGCCAAACAAAGCTTTCCGGGTTTGGGGGTTTAATTCTTTGCGTTGCTGGTCGATAAGTTGATTTACTCGATCGCTATAATAAAACGAACCCTGACCCTGACTCGCACCCTTTTCGCACCCGGTGGCCGCCGAACCCGCGTCACAATCCAAAAACGGCTGAATGTAATTGTCAGCGTCAAAAAAATCGGCGTACCAATCCACCAAAACCGCAGGATAAATCCCCTTCTCTATATTCTGAAACAAAGTCGGAGATTCAACGCTGTTAACTTCTACCTGCATTATCCCGTCCATTTTTAGCTTGGCTAGCGCCTCGATCGTACTCGCAACTAACGATCGCTTTGTGGAAGCAGAAGGATACCAAATTTGCAGAATAAAAGGATTGGCGGCCGAATATCCCGCTTTTGTTAACAATTCCTTGGCTTTGGCTGTGTTCGCGTCGCCGTAAAGTTCTTTAAACACGGGCTTGTTAACGTCGAAGGTTGTGGGAATCAGACTGTACAGTGGCTGGGCTTGTCCCCGGAGTACGCGATCGTTAATCAGGGGGCGATCCATCACGGAGGCGATCGCCTGTCTCACTTCTAACTTATCCAGGGGTTGAGACTTGATATTCAGCGTCATATAACTAACTGTACTGCTTTCCCCAGCGATTTCCTGCCATTTCCCTTTTTTCGAGCCCTCGTCTAAGCTGCGAACTTGGTCTGCATCCAGAGACAAATAAGCCACATCGATCGCACCTATCCGAAAAGTATTGAACAAATTTGACGAACTAGAAAGTAGCAACAAATCAATTCCTGAATTAACAGGTTTTTCCCCCCAATACTTATCGAATGCGTCAAACTTGAGAGAATCGCTGCCGTACTTCGCCAGTTTATAGCGTCCAGTTCCCACAAACGTATCGGGTTTAAATTTACCGTCTCCAATCTCGTAAGCTGTCGGAGAAATGGGACAAAGGCCGGCAAATGTCAGCAGGGAAGGAAAAGCAGCAAAAGGCTTTTTGAGTTGAAAAGTTAATTCGTATTCGCCCGTCGCTTTCACCGATTCTACTGCATCGCCCAGCAAGAAAGATGGACGGCCACCATTTTTGATAAACCGCTGCAACGAAAATTCCATTGCTGCGGCGTTAAACGGTGTTTCGTCGTGAAAAATCACGCCTTGACGCAAGGGAATTGTATATGTCAATCCGTCGTTGCTAATTTTTGGCATTGCGGTGGCCAAGCTGGGGATTAACTCAGTAGTTCCCGACTTGTAGGTGTAGAGAGTGTCGCCCAAGTTGCGTAGCAGTTGTCCTGATATAATTTCGTAGGCGTCTGCAGGGTCGATCGTCCGCAATTTCAAGGTTGTGCCGATCGTCACGCGATCGTTTTGGGGCGAATTGGGCGAGCGAGAGGCCCTCTGGGAGCAGCTTGCAGTTAACAAGCAGCACAGACAGAACAGAGCTATAACTTTAATCACTGAAGGTTTTATAGATATTCTCGGCTGTCGCTTGTTAATTGCCATCGTATTTTCTTGATACTCCAAATTACTCAATATATTATCAGGACTTACGCACTTTTAGACTAGAAATCCGGTTTCTTGGTAGATGTTTTACTACTCGTTCCCAGGAATAGCCTGGAAAGAAGTTAAGATTTGAATTTTTTCCAAACGAAGCAGAACCTCTGTATATGGGTTCATTTCGCAGAGCCGGAGAACAAGTTAATCAAAGACTAATGACTAACCTTCGACTTCGCGATCGGCTAAAATAACCACCCTTCGACTTGCTAAGGCTACGCTAGCTCACAAATCGCGATCGGGCAAGATGACCAGCCTTAGACTTCGCGAGCAGCTAAAATAACAACTAACCAATAACAACTAACCAATAACAACTAACTAATAACAACTAACTAATAACAACTAACCAATAACTAAAGTCCCTTGAGGAGCGATCGCCAATCCCGACAGCGTTTCAGGTAAATGCGAGCTACCCGATCGCTCGGATTTGTCCGCAAACACTCTTCAAACAATTTTCCCGCTTCTCGAAACTCCTTGCGATCGCACAATAACATCGCTTCAGTATATACGGGCAAATTTGCTAGCTTTGCCCCAAGAATTTCCGCAGGATCTGCATCAAACACCTCATAGACTACGACATATTGAGATTTTCCTTTAACCTGTACTTTATCCACAATCCGAATAGCATAATCAGCAGGATTTCGCAACCGTTCCAAAGTCTGCTGAGAAATTAACAGAGGTACGCCGTAATCTTTAGTCAATCCTTCAATCCGAGATGCCAAATTAACAGCATCGCTAATCACAGTGGTGTCCATTCGGCTTGCGCCGCCGACTGTCCCCAGCATCAAAGAACCCGAATTGATACCAATGCCAATTTGAATTGGGATGTAGCCGACACTTTGACGGTGTTGGTTGTAATCAGTCAGGGTGTGTAGCATCGCAATACCAGCTTTCACAGCATCATCAGCACAGTCACTAAATAAAGCCATAATTGCATCGCCGATGTATTTATCTATAAAGCCATTATTGCTAGTAATAGCCGGCTCCATCCGCGAGAGGTAAGCATTGATAAAATTGAAATTCTCTTGCGGTGTCATAGTTTCCGAAAGCGTCGTGAAGTTGCGGATGTCGCCAAATAACACCGACATTTCCTCCTGCACTTGGTCGCCTAAATTAACATCAAGAATACTTTCATATCCCAATAAATTTAAAAATTGATGCGGCACAAATCGCCCGTAGGCATCGGTTGAGTCTGATTCAACATCCAGAGATTTTTCTAAATTTTGATTGACTTCAAATAGTTTTTTAATCAATTCCTGACGGTCGGTTTCAGCTTGTTTGCGTTTCGTGATATCTTGAAAAATTGCAATCGCAAAAGCAACTTTACCAGCCTCGTCAAAAATTGGCGTTCCCCAACCTTCAATAGGAATTTTACGGTCTGGTTGATGAACTTCCATATCGTCAGCAGTCGAAATTTCACCCCTAAAAGCTCGAACGATCGGCAAATTATCGAAAGGGTAAATAGTATCAGTTCCCGCGATATAAATTTGATAAATATCTGACAATTTATCAACTGTATTTAAGGGCAAAACCCCTTTACCGAGTAACTGCTGTCCGGCGTGATTGACGTAATAAGGTTTGCCTTCAGAATCGAGCACGGCTACGCCTATTGGAATCGCTTCCAGAAATTGAGCCAGCTTAATTTCGCCTTCCCGCACCGCCTCCAATGCCCGATCGCGCAACTGGGTTTCAACCGTATCGGAATGTTGAGCAGTAGTTTTCAGCAAGATTTTCAGATCTGCTTTTTCCTCCTTCAAGTCTGCCACTTGCTGGCGCAATCTTTCTATCTCTAAAAGTAGCTGTTCTCTAGATGGTTGTTCTTCCAGCATAACCCGAGAATTTGCACCTCTACTAACAGAAAATTGCTCAACAGCCTGCATCATAAAAGTAACCGCGTGTCTATACTAATTCCAACGGCAAACCAGGCATCAGGCGTTGCAAATTCTTCAACGATTTACCCTCCCAAGCTATGCGTTGAGAGCTTTGCGCTGCCATTTGCACTAGAGCTTTTTTGCGCTGCTCGATTATAAACTTCGACAGCATATTTATGCCCCAATACGGTTTACTTAACATATTTATGCCCCGGAGATCCCCCTAAATCCCCCTTAAGAAGGGGGACTTTGAGGGGATTCTTGTTCCCCCCTTTTTAAGGGGGGTTAGGGGGGATCGTCTTAAGTAAACCGTATTGATTTATGCCCGAACTGTTCAAAAATTCTAACTGCTGCAAATTGAGGGTAATTTTCGCCGGTTCGGAGTCTGGCACCTCGCCGAGCAACTGTGCTATCGGCGGGTACACCCCAAGCCGGCTCAGCATGAGAGAGCCAACAAAACTCACGGTTGCCGTTGCTGGATCGTAGCAGATATGGTAATCTTGTGTCTGAATTTCGATTGTCGCGAAAAAGTCCCTTAGATATTAAGGTGAATTTTTGAGGATAGCTCAGCCGATTCCTTAAAGGGATTGCGAGGGATTTTTTGTTCATAATCGATTTATTTCAACAATATCTTACTAAAAAAGTAGCGATCGCTACTAAAGTATTTTTGACTCCCCCCAACAACGGATACAGGCTGCTGCAGGACTGTGGAAAGTTCAAAATCTTAGACTTTTGTAACACTTTCGCACTCTTTGGTGATCAACCGCGTTTGACGGGCAAAAATACTGCATCCAGACCTTTAATCCCGATCAAATCCCGGTTTATGTGGCATTGATGCGTCCAACACTGTTTGCTTAAACCTCCGGTAATTCATCTAAAATTTACCATCTACTATCTAAAATTTAAAATATACAATAATATAAAATCTACAATCTACAATCTAAAAATGACGCTTCGATCGCACTTTAAGAATAAAATGCTACAATGAAAATAATTGGCTGAAGTTGTAATGCCTGCCCGTTCTGCGGAAACAGATTGTGCTGCATCGGTTTGAGAGCGCTGGCTCAGCTCGTCTCCCACAGTCTAAAACACCTTTAGTAGTTTTGGGACAATCGATAGTTATTTGTACTGAGATTCTCGACCACCATCAGATTCTTTTCAGAATATTTACTTAGGGCTAAATTTTTCTAGATACCCGCAGATTAAAAGTAAAAATTAATTAATAACTCGGTAGTGCAATTTTCTTGAAACATCAGCACCCGCAGCGAAGATAAAATACTTGTGCCGCACCGGCCCTCCAGTCGGTTCTGCACAAAGCAATAAATGGCAGCAACAGCAGTATCTAAATAAACATTTCAGTTATGGACGCATCTAGACCCAAAAACCCGATTTCTGACTACCGGTGCGTCCGGGACTGTATTTGCTTTTGAGCGATCGCTCTCGATCGCGCCAGAGTGTAAAGTGAGGCAGAAGACCCATGATCGAACGAAGCTCCGAAAATAACTCTCAAAAAAATCAAAACCGAACCCAAAAGCAACCGAATCCTTTGATATTGGCTGTCGTCCTGACAGGAATTGTGGTTTGGGAAGTTTATCCGCCGCTCGTACATAGCGCCGAGGCTAACGCGGTGGCTCTCAAAGATTCCCTCCCCCGGTGGGAAAGCCCAGAGCAGTCAACGGCGGTTTCTCAAAAAATTAGCTCTTCCCGATTAGCACTAAATAGTTTAATTTCCTCTCCCGACAATTTGGCAGAAAACGCGCGCCCAAATCCCCCGAACCAATTGCCGGCAACTGTAGCAGCAGCAGTTCGCCAAGATTTGTCGCGCCAAACTGGAATTTCTGCTGACAAGTTGAAAGTAACTGAATCGAAACTGCAAAGTTGGCCGAATACTTGTTTGGGACTGGCGAAGGCTGATGAAATTTGCGGCCAAATGATTGTGGAAGGTTGGCGGGTTGTAGTTTCTGATGGCGGCAAAACTTGGGTTTACCGCACCAATGCTAGGGGAAATATGTTGCGCTTGGAAAAGAAATAATATCAATTCCGGTTGCACTCATACATGACTGTTGACTGTTGACTGTTGACTGTTAACTGTTGACTGTTAACTGTTGACTGTTGACTGTTGACTGATAATTTCAATTTCCCAGTCTTCTTCCACCCGCTCGCCTAACGTTCGGCTAAGCTCAGTCGAGTCGCGGGTGCAAGCCAAGTACAGAGGCGGTTTCAACCGCTGTCTTATTTGGGAAGTTGATTTCTTTCTATGATGCCGCCGCCCAACAGCACGTCTCCGTCATACCAAACAGCGGCTTGTCCGGGGGTAATGCTCAACTGCGGTTCGTCAAAAATTATTTTGACTCTTGTACCGCAGGCTTTTTCGTCGGCTTGGGAGGTTTCTACAGGAATAATTGTAGCGGGGACGGGGTGCGATCGATAGCGAATTTGTACAGAAGCCCGAATCGGAGCAGTCGGTTGAGCGACAGAAACCCAATTTACCCGATCGACATTACACTCAGATTCTACCGCCAACTGGCGATCGCCCACAATTACCCGATTAGCACCAGCATCAAGTTCAATCACATACAACGGTTCCGGTGCAGCAATGCCGAGGCCTTTCCGCTGGCCGATGGTGTAGTGGTGCACGCCGTCGTGCTGTCCGAGCACCCGGCCGGTCTTGTCAACAATGTCACCCTTTTGTGGCGCAATGTACTTGTCCAGAAAAGCCCGCATCGAACCGTTACTTTCCACCAAGCACAAATCCTGACTTTCCGGCTTGTCGGCAGTGCTCAAGCCAAATTCCGCGGCAATTCTGCGAGTTTCTGTCTTGGTAATTTCCCCCAAAGGAAACTCCGTACCGGCAAGTAAATCTTGTGTTAAATCGTACAAGAAATAAGACTGGTCTTTGCCAGGGTCGATCGCCCGCAGCAACTGATAGCGACCCGTAGCAGTATCATAGGTAATGCGAGCGTAGTGTCCCGTCGCAATCTTTTCAATTCCTAATTCTTCGCGAGCATACTTGAGCATCGGCCCAAACTTCACAGTTTTATTGCACTGCGAACAAGGCAAAGGCGTCACTCCTGCACTGTAACCGTCCACCAAATAATCGACAATACTTGCTTGAAAGACCTCGCGGCTGTCCACAATGTGGTGAGGAACGCCCAAATCTTCGCAAAGTTTAGCGGCATCGACCATTCCCTCAGAGCAGCACTGACCTTTGCCTTTCATCAGCCACAGCGTTAAACCCACCACTTCATAGCCCTGATGGTGTAAAATTGCGGCTGCTGCGGAACTATCGACCCCGCCGGAGAGGCCTACAACAATCTTGTTCATGATTCGGAGACAATTTGCTATTTTACTGTTACTTTGTGCGATCGAGCTAATTGATTATACCACAAGTATACTACAAAATGGTACTGCTGCTGTTAGCTGAAATTTTAGCACTAATAAGTAAAGCCACCTAATTAAACGTAAAATACCGATCGCTCAAAGGCTTACTGCGTATCTCTTCCTTCTTCTTCCTTCTTCCCTCTTCCTTCTTCCCTCTTCCTGATGACGTTGTACCGAAAGCTCGGAGGCGACAGCACTGATGACTAATGACTGATGACTAATGACTGATGACTGATGACTGATGACTAATGACTGATGACTGATGACTAATGACTGATGACTAATGACTAATGACTAATGACTAATGACTAATGACTTCTTCCCTCTACTTATGACTATTCAAAAATTTGTTGTCACCGCCGACCAAATGCGGCAAATAGAAGCGAGAATATTTGCTGCTGGAATGCCAGTAGCAGCTTTAATGGAAAAAGTCGCCGGATTGATTGCCAAACGCATTCAGGCGCTCTTGAAGGAAGAGGAAAGTTCGGTAACAAGCAATGTACGGGATTTAACGGATAGCAGGAAAAGGGAAGAAGGGAAAAAAATTGTTAATTCGGCGTTGCCAGCGATAGGCGTATTAGTTGGGCCCGGACATAACGGCGGCGATGCTTTGGTTGTGGCTCGCGAATTGCACTTTCAAGGATTTCCCGTAGTTATTTACTGCCCGTTTTCTAAGTTTAAAGAACTTACAAAAAGTCATGCTGATTATGCCCGTTCTTTAAAGATTCCCTTTGTTGACAAAGTTGAATCTCTGAACAACTGCGATTTACTAATCGATGGTTTATTTGGGTTTGGATTGGAACGAGAAATTACCAATTTCACAGCCGCCGCTATTGACGAAATAAATAATTTAAACATACCCATTTTTAGTATAGATATTCCATCGGGAATTCATACAGATACCGGAGCAGTTTTGGGGAGGGCAATCAGGGCAAAACACACATTGTGTTTGGGATTGTGGAAAATGGCTTTTCTGCAAGACCAAGCGTTAGAATATATCGGCAGTTGTGAATTAATTGATTTTGATATTCCCGTCGCAGATATTGCAGCAATATTGGGTGATTCGCCAGCAATCCAACGCATTACCAAAGCATTGGCAATCCAGCATTTGCCCTTGCCCCGATCGCCAATTTCGTACAAATACACCAACGGTAACATACTAATTATTGCAGGTTCCCGCCGCTACACCGGAGCCGCAATTTTGTCAGCGTTGGGAGCAAGAGCAAGCGGTGTCGGAATGCTGTCAATTGCTGTTCCTGAGTCGATTAAACCGATGTTGAGCAGTCATTTGCCAGAGGCTTTAGTTATCGGATGTCCTGAAACTTCAAGCGGTGCAATTAGCGAGTTGCCGGTAGCAATAGATTTGAGCAGTTACGATGCGATCGCCGCTGGGCCCGGTCTGACATTGGAAGCCGCGATCGCTGTAGAATCTCTACTAGATAGCGATCGACCTCTGGTTTTAGATGCCGACGGTTTAAATATCCTCGCTCAACTCGGCACAATCCCGATTTTGTCGGAACGCCGAGCACTGACAATTATCACGCCTCACCAGGGCGAATTTAAGCGTTTGTTTCCCGAATTAGCCGGCAAAACAGGCGATAGTCGAATTGCCGCAACTCAAGCCGCGGCTGAGCTTTGCGGTGCAGTCGTGTTGTTCAAAGGAGCGAAAGTTTGCATAAGTTGGAAGGATGACGGCGATTCCCTACAGGATAGCTACGCCGCGCGTACCGTCACCTATCTCAATCCCGAAAGCACCCCAGCCCTCGCCAGAGGGGGCAGCGGCGACGTTCTCACCGGCTTGTTAGGGGGACTGTTAGCAGGTGCGTTAGCGAAGCCCGCCCCTACGGGGGCTGCGCCAACGAAGAGGATCGCCCGCAAATCTCCCCCTCAAGCAGTGGCAGCAACAGCAGTTTGGTGGCACGCTCGAGCCGCAATCATGGCAGCCAAAGAACGGACAGAATTAGGAGTAGATGCCTTTACTTTGACACAGTATTTAATTCCTACATTGCGAGAATGCGATCGGGAAACAATCAACAGTATTTTGTAACCCTTGCACCGCGCACCGAATCCGTTAACAATTCACACTTTGCTAACTCAAACGAGCGACACTCAAACGAGTGACACTCAAACGAGCGACACTCAAACGAGTGACGCTTGAAAAAGTGACGCTTGAAAAAGTGACGCTTGAAAAAGTGACTGTGCAATCATAAAACCTAACAGTTATACCTGAAATATCAAAGACCAAAACTTAAATCTGGAAAGGAATCACATTATGTATACCGAAGAAAGAAGCACCAACAATGAAACTATGGCTCTCGTGGCGGATACTACAGCTCAATCAAATATTGCATTTGCTGAAACCGCTCGAGTCAACAAACCCACTTTACAAATGGGTTCAACAGGTCAAGCTGTCAAGGAACTACAACAGCTTCTATATCATTGGGCATATTATTTCGGCCCGATTGACGGTATCTTCGGCGTGCAAGTTCAACAAGCAGTCAAAGCCTATCAACACTGCGTCTTCTTAAAGGAAGATGGGGTTGTCGCTTCCCTGACTTGGGAAGCACTATACTCTGGTGCACCTGTGAATATGCCCATCCTGATGAAAGGCAGTTCTGGTAATACTGTAAAAATTGTTCAGAATGTCCTCAAAATCAATGGATACTATTTCGGTTCCATTGACGGATTCTTCGGGACAATGACAGATGTAGCAGTGCGACAATTGCAAATTAGCAAGGCTTTACCGCAAGATGGAATTGTCGGCTACAGAACTTGGCACGCCCTCAGCAAGTTACCGCACTAATGACTGGTTGGATTCACTTTATTTATTAGTCCGCGCAGGCGGACTTTTTTTTGTATAGTATCGATGTCATATCGTTTCCGGTTACATCGGAATCATAAAATCGAGTCAACAATCAAGAGTCAACAATCACCTGACGGTGCAACCGGAATTGATGTCAATCGCCAAGTCCGAGCTTTGCCGAATGTCCTAATTATCCTTGATAGGAATGCTGTGTACCGGAATGGCGATCGCAAATTCTGTTCCCCTTCCCGGCCACGAACAACATTCTAACGTTCCCCCGTGTTTTTTGGTAACTATATCGTGGCAAATTGGCAGTCCAAATCCGGTTCCTTTACCTTCTACTTTGGTTGTAAAAAATGGCGTAAACAATTTTTCTTTGATGTTTTCTGGCATCCCAATTCCATTGTCAGCTATCCGAATCTTTACGGTAGAATCGATAAGTTTTTCGCCCAAGTTGGCAATAGAGGTCGAAATTGTAATCGTATTGGGGTTGTTCTCAATTTCTTTGTAGGTTTTACCAACATTAGATTCTTCCAGAGCATCGATCGCGTTGGCTAGCAAATTCATAAATACCTGATTTAGTTGCCCCGGATAGCATTCTATTTGAGGCAATTCCTCGTAATTTTTGATGATTTTAATGGCAGGGCGATCGCCAGACGCTTTCAACCGATGTGCTAAAATCATTAATGTGGTATCAATTCCTTCATGAAGATTGGCCGGTTTTTTCTCAATCCCGTCGCTACGCGAATAATTCCGCAAAGATTGCATGATGTCGCCAATACGATCCGTTCCCAATCTCATCGAGTCAATCATCTTCGGCAAATCTTCTACTAAATATTCTAATTCAATCGCTTCTATTTCATCTAAAACTTGTGGCCCTGGCTCGGGAAAGTTGTCTTGATAAATTTGGAGTAAATTTATTAAATCGCTAACATATTCTTTGGCATGATGCAAATTGCCAGAAATAAAGCTGACAGGATTGTTTACTTCGTGGGCCACTCCAGCCACGAGTTGTCCGAGTTGCGAGATTTTTTCTGTTTGAATTAATTGTGCTTGAGCTTGTTGCAGTTGAACGAGTGTTGCTTCTAAATCTTCAGCTTTTTGTTTCAATTGATCTTCCGATGTTTGCAGAGCTTTTTCGGCGCGCTTGCGATCGCTAATATCCCGATTAATTACCAGGGCGTGAGGTTTGCCGCCGTACTCAAAAAAGTTCGATTTTATCTCAATATCGCACAGCGTACCGTCTTTTCTCTGTATGACAGCTTGACAGGTAAATTGTTCGCGTCTGCTGACAGTTTGTTGGAACTGGGCGAATAAATGCAGATACTCTGGCATAATATAGTCTGGCGGATTTAACTCCAAAAACTCTTCCTGAGAATAGCCAAAAATTTGAGAGAGTGCTGGGTTAGCTGCGACGACTTTACCAGTCTGCAAATCTATCAGCGAAAGTCCGTCTGCTACTGTCTCAAATATGCTGCGGTACTCTTGTTCTTTTTGGATAAGTTCGACTTGGGACTGTTGCAGGCTTTCAAGAGATTCAGCCAACTGGCGGGATTTGTGTTGTTCCTGGGCGTAGATGCGGGCGTTTTCAATGGCGATCGCCGCTTGTGCCGTTAATAACTGCAACAGTTCCAGGCGATCGCGCGTAAATGCTCCTGTTGCCAGATTATTCTCTAAATATACAATGCCAATCAACTGGGTTTGATACAAAATCGGCGCGCATAAAATCGATTTTGGTTGGCAATTTTGAATGTAACTATCCGCTTGGTAAATTGTTTCTTGACTTGCATCGCTCAATACCAGTGGTTGCTGAGTTATCCCAACATACTTGACTAGAGAAATAGGAACATCTGAACTGTTTTCAAGCAGCATTGATTCCTGAAAGGTTGCTGAGTCATGCAGGTTAGTATCCGAGACTTCAACAAACAGTTGCCCGCCTCTTTCTAATATAATACAGCCTTTCTGTGCGCCAGCATTTTCTAAGATGATTTGCAGCAGTTTTTTTAACAACTTTTCTAAAACAATTTCACTATAAATTGCCCCAGAGGCTTTGATTACCGTTGCTAAATCCAAGAGATTAGCATGACTAGATGTACTCGCAGTTACAGTTGCACCGATCCGCGACTCGACAGTTTCAGGAAATAAATTCCCATAGTATTGTTCGAGTTGGCGGACTTTCGCTGTTGCGCCCCACTGGATGTAGCAAACTCTGGCATTGCTGATATAATTTTTGACGAAAATCAGCCGATTTTGGGATAAATAAAATCGGGCAGCTAATTCATTAATCAGCGCTGCATCTTGAATGAAGCCGTTTTCTATTGCGAGGGCGATCGCACTATCGTAGCATTCTGCCGCCTCATACTTTTGTCCCGACAACCGCCCCGCTTCCGCCCGGATGGCTAAATATTTGTGCTGGTAATTTGCAGGGCAGTTTTTCGCAAACTCTAGAAGTTCTTCCAGGCAAATATTAAGCTGTTTTAGGTATAGTTGGCGATCGCCCTCGCTGGCATTTTTACAAGCAGCAGCAAGGGCTATAGCGCGGTGGAAGCAAAAAACCGGACTCAGAAAAACGCCCGCAGCACCTGCCAAAAATTTAACACCCATATTTGCATATTCTAATGCTCGATCGACCTCGCCAAACCAATTCGCCACGGTTAGTCTGTAGAGATAAACCATAAAAGAAGTCATCAAATCTGCCGAGGCTTCAGCAAATTCTAATAGCGACTCTTCGTCGATGAAATTTGGGGGATTTTCTACATTCTCGGCAGCACGAGTAAGCCGAGCAATTGCAGATTTATTTAACATAAAAAATGCTAGCATATTGCGGTCAAATTTTTGCAAAATAGGTGAAAATTCCTCCACAACTGCGGTGGTTTTTTGCAGCGATTCATTGCCGAAAAAGCTGAACCAAAGACAATTGATCGCTGCATATCCCGACCACTGATAAGCACCTGTCTCTAAACCGCTATTAAAAGCTTTGAGGATAAAAAACTTGGACTCATCAATATGTTTGATGTAGTGCAAACAAGCCCCCCACAGCAAGAAAATATAAGCGCTTAACTCTTTAGCATCCCAGCGTTCGTAGAGAGTCAAACCCAGTTCTCCTGCTGCCAAACCAGCCTCAATTTCGCCATATTTAACAATTAAAGTAAAGGCATACACAATGTAGCCAAAAGCGGAAATCCGGCAATTTCCGTGTTCGATTGTCGCCTGCACCAACTTCATCGCGCACAAAAATTGAGCGTTGGGACTGGTAAAGTAAACAATGGGGTAAAGTTCTTTCAAAATCCGGTGGGCGGCGAGTTGCAGCGGATCGGTGAGTGTCGGTAAATCGGCTAAATCTACGATGGATTCCCCAATCATCTCCTTCGTCTTCGCCAACTCCCGCAGCAAATACCCATCATCCGGGTACGCTTCAAACTCAATTCCCAACAATTGCAGCGTTTCGATAACTAACTGATAAGCAGCAGGTAAATCATTTTTCATCCGCAGACAAGTCACTTTCAACTCATTAATCCGACACCGTTCTAAAAATGTCTGAGTTTGAGGCAAAATGAAGTCTAGAATTGCCAAAGCTTCGTCATTTTTCCCATTCAAATATTCAGCTTCGCCCAATTCAAAATACAGCGCCAAAGTTAACACATAATTATCTTCCCAGCTTTGGGCCGGCAAACAGTTGCAGCCCGACTGGAAAAAACTCAGCGCCGTTTCAAACGCAGAAGCAGCTTTCGCAGTTTGGCCCGCCTGCAAATTTAACTGGGCTAATTCATACTTTTCGTTTAACTCGCAAATCAACCCGCCAGCAAAATTCAAATGATTAACAATATCAAAAATTCGTTCTTCCCGTTGGGCTGCGGTACTTCTGTGCAGCAACAAACGCCCGATCGCCAAATGAACAGGTTCTTTCTGTACGTCAGGAATCATAGCATAAGCAGCTTGTTGAACGCGATCGTGCATAAATTTGTAGCACACATCTCCGGCCGTTTCCCCCAACTTATTCAACTCTTCCAGCTCAAATACTTGCGGAATTCGATAGCTATTACCTACAGGTAAAATCAATCCCACCTGCAACGCTTCCCACAAATCCTGCGCTGTTTGAGTCCAAATTTGTCCGCTAGCAACCGACAGCACATCCAAACTAAACTGATTGTTTATACAAGCAGCCAATTGCAAAATTCGCTGGGTTGCACTTGACAAAGTTTGAATTTTATTTACCATCAAATCGACAACGTTTTCAGAAATTTCCTGGCTTTGAATATGTTTAATATCCCACTGCCACTCGGCAGCCTGCGGGTTAAATCTCAACCAATCTTTTTGATGCAAATATTTCACCAGTTGTTTGAGAAAAAATGGATTTCCGTCAGTTTTTTGCACGAGCAAATTCGCCAGCGGACTCGCTGTTTCAGCAGCACATCTCAAAGTTTCAGCAATTAGTTGAATGGCGCTGTCAATTGTTAGCGGTTCTAAAGTAATAGCTGTTATCGGAATGCCAGCGGCTCGAATTGCCTCATTCGCTAGCATAAATGGATGCGTCGAACCGACTTCGTTATCCCGATAAGCAACAATTACTAGCAAGTAAGGGATTTTTTCGAGGCAATTTTTTTCGTACAAATTGACTGTTGCAGCATCTATCCACTGGCCGTCGTCGAGAAACATTACTAAGGGATGTTCGGCGGTAGCAATTGCTTGAAGTAACTGCTGCATCACTCGGTTGAAGCGGTTTTGAGATTCGAGCGCCCCGAGTTCTGCTACGTCTGGTTGCGGGCCTAAAATTAACTTTAATTCGGGGATGGCTTCGATCGCAATTCCAGCATTAGCGTCCAAAACATCGAGCAATTTTTCCCGCCACAACTCAATTTGAGCTTGGCTTTCAGTCAAAATCTGCTGCACCAAACTCCGCATGGCTTGATTAAAACAAGCATAGGGAACATTGCGCTTGAATTGGTCAAATTTCCCCGAAACCAAGTATCCGCGCTGCATGGTTAAATTACGCAGAATTTCGTGGACTAATGCTGATTTGCCAATCCCGGAATAGCCACCGATTAAGATTATTTCGCTGCTGCCTTTGCTGACTCGATCGAAGGCTTGCAATAATTGTGCTATTTGTTTTTCTCGCCCGTAAAGTTTTTGCGGAATTAACAACTGACTCATGGCATCTAGTTGTCCGGGAATAAAATTAGACAGTTTCCCTGAATCCTCGATTTGATTCTGGCAGCGTTCTAAATCTGCTAACAATCCGGTTGCTGTTTGATACCTATCTTCGGCATTTTTGGCCATCAGTTTTTCCGAAATTTCGGTTAAGACTGGGGGAATTTGCGGATTTAATTGTTGAAGGGGAATTGGTTGTTTGGCAATGTGACAGTGGACTAATTCCAGCGGATCTTTGCTGTCAAATGGCAATTTTCCTGTCAGCAATTTGTAAAAGGTGACACCTAGAGAGTAGAAGTCGCTGCGGTAGTCTACAGCGCGATTCATCCGCCCGGTTTGTTCCGGGGACATATAGGCGAGAGTTCCTTCTAGGCGATCGGGATTTTTTAAGTGCGGGGTTTCTTTATTTAACCGCGAAGCAATGCTGAAATCTGCAAGTTTTACTTGCATTGTTTCGGGGTTGATGATAATATTAGCTGGCTTGATGTCTTTATGAATAATTTGATTTTGATGCAGGAATACTAAAGCTTTTGCTAATTGGATGGCGATGTTTAAGAATTGGGCGATCGCCAATTGGTAAGGTGCCGTTGCTGCGGCGGTAACATTTGTGCTGCCAGCAGCATTCTGAAGCCTTGCCATCCACTGTTCGAGGGAGATGCCTCCAAAATCTTCTAAGACTAATACCAAGCAATTCGGGTGAGTTTCTAGGCGATCGACTTTGACGGTATACTGGCAATCGAGATACGCGGCGATCTGATATTCGTGTTTTAAGCGAGTTATTTGTTCTAGGGTAGGATATTCTGTATTTAAAACTTTGAGGATGGCAGGCTGTCGGTTTGTCAGCGACACCGCCCGATAAATAACCGTGTTAGTTCCTTGATGGATGAGTTCTTGCAAGTCATAGTCAGAAATCCTTAAAGCTGGCAGCATAATTTTTGATTCCTGTCAGTATATTGGTTTCTAATTCTAGAGTGCACCCTGCTGAATACAAAAAACAGAGATAAATTACCGAGATAAAAAGATTAAAAAACTACCTATTTAAACCAGGTTTATACAAACAAAATCCTGCGATAGCGGGTTGAAAAAGACTGGACGGTTGAAATTCCATTATTTTTGCGAACCTGCAGGCAAGTGCACGCAATTTTGACTGCTGGCGCGGTTTCAACCGCCGATGGTTTCGATCTAGCCTTTGATGAAATTTTCTAATTTCTGAGCCATCTTCTCTACAATTCCCTCGGAATCATCTGCCGCCGAAGCTTCGGCTTCAATACGCTTCACCGCATCCTCTGGAAGATTCAGCAACTGCACTAATTTTTGATAAGCTGCAGCTTCTTCTGCGTTAATTTTTGGTTCGTCGGGAGTGCGAGAACTAGAAGCAATGACTTGATAGCCTAGTTGCAAAACTAATTCCTTTTCTGCTTGAGTTTCGAGTTGGTGAATTAACTCGTCAAGGGGGATATTTTGCATGATGTAATCCCGGAGTTCCTGCTGCATTGGTTCTCGGTCGGCATCCGCAGCAAACAAACTGCAAAAGCGATCGAGCATTAAATTAACTTCTGTTGTGGCTAGTTCGCCGTCAGCCCAGGCCATTGAAGCAACTATTCTCAGCAGGTTCATTTGGCGGGGCGTAATTGATGGAGGTTGTGGGGTTTGCATAATTTAAATTGGTAATTTGTTATTAGTTAGTTGTTAGTTGTTATTTGTTATTTGTTATTAGCTAATGGCCACGCCCAACTGCCAACTGCCAACTGCTAACTGCCAACTGCCAAATAACAACTGACTACTAACCATGATGTCACAAGTGCGATAGGGGAACACCCAGCCATCCAGTAAAGTTTTGTTTCTGAATAGCAGTGGGCTTTTCCACCGGTACGATCGAGTAACGGCCCGGGCGCGGGCGGGCGAGAGTAACAGAACAAGTCCGAAGTTCGTCTTGGTGAAACACTGTCACCTCTAAGGTGTCACCAGGCTGGTAATCTTTTAGCCTTTCGCCAGCTTGTTCTGCGTTTGCTACCCGAAAACCCGCGATCGCCAGCAACTCGTCCCCAGCGTCAATTCCGGCCAACTGCGCCGGAGATTCTGCTTCGACAAATTTAATCATTTCCCGCCCGTTTTCCGATCCCAGCGTCCAACCGGTGCGAGGAATTTGGTTGGTTTCATCTACCGAAATTTGCAGCCCGAAAGGTTCGAGATATTCGTTGTAAGGCAGCTCTTCTGTGCCGTCTACATACCGCGCAAAAAAGTCGCTCAAATCCATATCGGCGACGGACTCGATCGCAATGCGCAACTGTTCGGGAGTAAAGCCGATTTCTGTCGGTCGCGCATCAGAATTTAACCGTCCGTTTGATGTTATCTGCCCCGGCTTTGCCTCTGTTGGCGGCTTCAGGTCAAAATCTTCATTTTCAGCAGAACCACCCTTACCAAACTGCTGCCACATCAAACGCATCACATCATCGAGCGATCGCGAGTTACCGTGTTTGGCTCGAATCAACAAATCGAGCAAAAACGAAACAAGTTCCCCTTTCAAATAATAGGAAATCTGCGAATTGTCGCTATTAGCATCTCTGCGATAAAGTTTAATCCAAGCATCCCAGCTCGATTCGCTTGCCGGCTGCACCTTCCGCCCCGGAGTCGTCTCCAAGCGAGTAATTTCCTTCGATAAATTTTGGAAAAAACCTTTCACATTGTAGAGACCAGAACGAAAAGGAATCACCAAATCGTAATAACTGGTCGTGCCTTCAGAAAACCATAAAGAAGGAGTATAATTTTCTTGTTCATAGTCAAATACTTCGAGAGCTTTCGGTCTAATTCGCTTGACATTCCAGAGGTGAAAAAACTCGTGAGCCACCAATTGAATAAAGCGTTCGTATTTTTCCTTAGCCCGAAAACCAAAACGCGGATAGTTGAGAGTGCAGCTTTCCTTGTGTTCCAAGCCGCCAAAACCGGAGCCGGACAAATGCAGCAAAAACACATACCGTTCGTAAGGCAAACCGCCGAACATTTCGGCCTCAACTTCAATGACTTTTTTAATATCTTTAATCGCCCGATCCACTTCTAAATTGCCTTTCCCCCAAACAACTAGCTGGTGGGGTTTTCCCATTACTTCAAAATCGTAAGCTTCGTGACAGCCAATCTCAAAAGGACTGTCGGCCAGGGTATCAAAATCGGCAGCAGCAAAAGTCATATCCTGCCCGGAAACCGGAGGCAAAGTTGTTACCGTGCGCCATTGGGGCTGCGGCGGCACAACTGTCACGGTGTAAGTATTGCGCTCAAAACCGGGCAAGAAAAAGCACAAAGCTGCTGGATTGAAATAACCGTGAGTCGAGTCTAAATGATTGGTTCGCACTGTTAGTTCGTTGGCAAAAATCCGGTAGCAAACCGTGACATCTGACACTGAATTTGTCTCGATTTGCCAGTGATTTTTGCTAATTTTGCGCCAAGGTAAAGTTCGTGAAGCAGAGCTATCCCCTGGGGAATCGCCCGATCGCGCTCGAAAATCTTGCAGGTGGCGGGCGTACTCTCGAATCAAGTAAGAACCGGGAGTCCAGACAGGCATTTTCAAATCCAGCACCGGCCCAGACCAACCTTGCACGCGCAAAGTCACTTCAAACAGGTGGGATTCGGGATTGGGCATCGCCACCCAATATTGAATTGTCGGTGCTGTTCGCTGCGCGATCGAGTTGCCGGCTGCCGGCGAGATATCCAAAGCAGTAACATCAGTCATTGACTTGCCAAATTAATCAAGTGCTTGAGATTGATCAAATGGATAGTTTGGCGCTCTGGGTCGATTTTGAGCCAGCCTTTACTATCGAGTTTTTCCATAATTTTGCTGGTTTCATCTAAGGTGATATCTGTCACATCAGCTAAGTCTTGATAGGGGATGTTAAAGATATCTTTGCCTTCAACGGTTTTTTGACCGTAGTTTTCTGCCAGCTCGACTAAGGTATTTGCTAGTTTAACCGCTGGTTGGCGGTTGCTCAGTTGAGAGCGCTGATTGGTTTGGCGGAGCCGCCGTACCATCAGTTGCAGCATCCGGTGGTGCAATTGCGGATCTTTAAACAGGGTTTGGATAAATCGCTGGGCGGTGACGCTGATCAGCCGCACGGGCGATAGAGCGAGTACGTCATTCGATCGCGGAGATTCGTCAAGAATCGCCATTTCGCCGAAGAAAGCACCCCGTCCTAAAATAGCCATCGATACAGCTCGATCTTTTGACAAGCGACGGACTTTTACCCAGCCCGACACGACAAAGTAAATCGCGTTGCCCCAAGAATCCTCCATGACTACAGCTCGGCCCGGGGGATACTCATGCTTGACGGCATTTGATAGCAGCCCTCCCAAGGTTTCTGGGTTGGCACCCTTAAATAGGGGGAACAGCTCACTGAAAGCTTCTGTCTTCATGCAAACTCGCGGAGGTGGGAAATATGATTGAGCCACAGCGAACAGCTAAGGAACGATCGCTGTTAGAGAAAACCAACAATTTGTTGCTGCTACGATAAGATTGACACAAAGCGAACGAGACCGACATCTCAGACACAGTGAAACTTGCTTCTGGCAGCTTATCTAATTGATGATAAGGGTACAGAGGCGCGCTTCACTTAAAATTGGCAGATTCTTTAATTTTAAACGGGTTTACAAAAGTGTCAGTGCCTTTTGAACTTTGCCCAACAGAGATTCTATGTAGTCCGGCCAGCCGATTGCGATCGACTGCGTGTGAGCCAGGGACTCCGGATCGATCGCGTCTTTCGTCCACCTCAGCGGTTGACCTTGCAAGTCGCAACAAACCAATCCGGCGGCTTTTGCTAGAGCCAGGGGGCCGGCGGTATCCCACACTTTAACTCTGCCGTTGAAATACAGGTACAAACCGGCTCGACCTTGTATGACTTCCATCACTTTTAAGCCAAAACTGCCGAGCGAGTAAAATTCGGCACCGGGGATGCTTTGGGCGATCGCCCGGGCGTAGTTTTTTTGGTCTTTGTCTCCGAGAATAATTTTACAGTTTTCTGGTGTCGGAGCCTCCGGCTGGCACGGGACGATCGGCTGCGGCGCGGCGGCTGCGACACTTTGGAACAATCCCCAATCTTTGCCCCCAAAATACATTTTGTCAAAAGCCGGAGCATAGATCCAACCGGCCACTGGTTCGGCCTCCACCAGCAGCCCCACCATCACGGCGTAGTGCTGTTTTCCCTGAATAAATCCCTCCGTCCCGTCGATCGGATCGATGCACCACAGCCGCTGGTAATTGGCCGAGTAAGCTGCTCTGGAGGCGATGTTTTCCTCTGCGATCGTGCCGTCTTCAGGAAACAAAGCGTTAAATGCTGCCGATAATTGTCTGTCTAAGTAGCGATCGATACTCGTCACGTAGTCGTCCGGGCCTTTCTGGCAAACTTCAAAAGGTTGCGCCGCCAGCTTGTAGGCTTCCTGGCCGCACTGGCGCATGGTGTAGCGAATTTTTTGGTCTTGTTCTGGAGAAATATACATGAGGTTTAAAATAAATGTTTTAGCTAACTTTCAGGATAAAATCTTAGTTCATTTGAATCGATCGATCGACCTCTGTCATTCGATTTTAGATTTTAGATTTTAGATTTTGGATTGATTCCACGGATAAATTCGGGAGCTTGAGGATTTGAGATTTTAGATGCTCCCGATTGATTCGACGGATTGATTCCACGGATCGAGTACGTGGCGGGTACCACCTTTGAAATTCGCTTGTCACTGTTTTTGACTCGTACAGGATTCGATCGCGGGTGTCCTTGAAACTCCGTTTGCCAGGGCGATCGGGCAGTTGCTGTACCAGCCCCAGACAGGATTCTCCTGGCAATCTCCTAGGATAGAATCTTCTGAGGTTAAGTTAATTCGTGCCAGCACCAGCATTATAAGGAGAATATTTTGAAATACCATTTAGCGTTAGGTCGCAAAATAGACCTCGATGGCATTGAACCCTATCCCAACTCGGAAAATGCCCCAGACACGTCCTGCGGGCTCTGAGAGACAGCTTAAATGCCACCGTTCACTACCCGGACGGCGAAGCGATATTCTCCCTCGACAAACTGCGATCGAAAATTTCTTCTAAACCCGAACATTGGGCCGCAGCGCGCAAATTATCCGATCGAGTCAGCAGCGACGATGTGATATTTTGTACCGGCGAGGACATTGGCATTCCAGTGGCGGTGCTGTGCGGCGCTAAACCAGATCGCCCCAAAATTGTTGTATATTTCCCCAATATCGATCGGCTGCGCGGCCGAGTCGCCCTCAAACTCTTCGGTTTAGCCGACAAAATTGATTTGTTCGCCGCCTGCGCCAGCCCTCAAACAAACGGGGACTTGCATAGGCGCTGGGATTGCTGACTCAACTGCACTGCGAACCAATTTTATATCGGTAAATCGATCGGACATGATATCAAACCCTAGGCTGCTTGTAGCGCAACACCAATCACGTCACCGGGCGCGCAATCTCCACCATAAATCTGACACGCCAATCATCAGTAAGGTGCGCGCTGCACACCTTACAATTGTTTAACAAACCCGCACCAAACTATTAAGACTCCCGTCCGCTCGCCCACTTATCGCGCCATTTCACAGTGCCCTCGCTAGCCAAAACCCAGCGGCGGCAAACCAGATTTTCTCGCAGCGGCGACTCTCCTTCCCGCAGCAAAACATACTTGTAAGTAATCAACTTCCCCGCACTTTCATCAAACGGAATCTCCCCAAACCAAGTATTAGTATTAATGTATTCCAGCGGGTAAGCTTTGCTAATATCCCAATTCCCCAATTCAGGACAATCTCCAATCACCGCCACCCTTTCTCCAGGCTGAGTTTCAACGCTGTTAAGCTGCGCCCGCACAATGGTTTTTGCCTTAATCCGCTCTCCCACATGACTGAAAATAATTACTTCCCGCGCACCCAACTCTAAATCCTGCAACATCCCATCTTTCACTTCAAACTTGCGGCGCGACAAAACATCCGTATGTTCTCCATCAGGCAATTCAGTATCAACAGATTCGAGGGTGACAGAATCACCTCGATTCATCGCTACAAATACTAATGAATCCCGATAGCGCCGCACGTAACAATAGACATCAGGAGTAAGATACTTTTGCCACTGACTGCCCATAGAAAGTGCTGGATTCAACCGCCGCAATCCTGATAGCAACCTCACGTCTCGGTAAATCGGCGAATCAGTATCCCACTTGTCCATCATCGGGCGGTTGTAAGGATCGTTGCCGCCGTTTGTATCGTCGTGCAGGTACTGTTCTGTACCGTAATAAATGCAGGGAATGCCGCGAGTTGTCATAATTAAATTAACAGCCAACTTCAGCATTTCTGGATCGGGATTCAGCGATTGAAACCGGGGCATATCGTGGTTGTCAATAAAAGTAATCAACTCCGTAGCCCCGTAGTAGCGGCTATCTAAATCGAGCACATCTTGGATTAAATGAAATCCACCTTCAGCGCCTTGGGCCAGCGCCTCCCGAATTGCCACGCACAAACCGAAATCTAAAATACTCATTCCAGACTCGTTAGCAAATTCGACAGATAGATCGTTTCTCGGATCGCTATAAATCCACTCGCCAAAGATGAAAACATCCGGTCTGTGCGTTGTAATATCAGCGTTAAATTCCTGCCAAAACCAGATCGGCATATGCTTGACAGTATCGACTCGCAGAGCATCGACACCCCGATCGAGCCACTGTTTGATTGCTGATTTGATATAGTTGCGGTATTCGGGATTGTTTTCATTAAAAGTAGCTAAACCGGAAAGTTCGCAGTTTTGTACTTGCCATTCATCTTCCCAATTTTTGACTTCGCCGTAGTGGTGATACCAGTTATTTTTATCATTATTAAAATCAGCTATTTTTACACCATCGTCGTAAAGTTCGCCTTTTTTTCCGCTAAAATCCGGGTTGCTGTGGTTGCAGACAATATCGAGGATAAATTTCATTTTTCGCTTGTGCAACTCAGCAATCAAGCGATCGAATATGGTATCTTTAGTTTCTTGAGTTTTGTTGAGAGATGGATTTTCATCTTTACCAATAAACCGGGGATTGAGGCGTTTAAAATCTTTAATCCAGTAGCCGTGAATCGCCGCTTGTTCGACAAATAAGGCTTCTACTTGCTCGAATAAAGGAGTCAACCACAGTGCGGTAACACCCATATCTTTTAAGTAATCGAGTTTGTCTATAATTCCCTGCAAATCGCCGCCCCAATATTTTCCCCAGTCTTTACCTTCGGGATCGTACAGTTCGGGATTTGGGCCTTCGTTATTTTCTGGATCGCCGTCATGAAAGCGATCGACTACAATGAAATAAATTGTTTCTTGACGAAATTCAATGTCTCTGGTGTAGAGGAATTCTAAATCGAGTTCGCTTTCTGGTTGAACTTCTGCTACCAGAGACTCAATTTTTTCTTCGGGTTTGGTGGTTTCGTATTGAGAGGAAGTTTGAGTTGGAGTGACTGGTGTCATGAGAGATATTTTTTGATTTAGTAAGATTGGTCAGTTATTCGGAGCTAGAGTCGGAGATAGCCTTCTCATCTGACTAACTTTTACAGCATCATACGGAATTTACTGGTTGAATAAAATCTGTCTTTAGACAGATGGTGGAGTCGTCTATAGGTTTGTAATGAGGACTGAAGTCCTCAAAGTTTGATGGTAGTTGTGCAATTCCCTGGCCGATAGCTGCGCTTCACGGACTTTTCCCCCTTTTTTTATCCCTTCCGCAAATTTTGGATCTCTTCTTTTTTGATATTTTTGTGGGGTTGGCCGAATATCTCGCCTCTATATTTGATTTAAATGCCGATCGACTTTTTCAACAAACTCCATCAAATGCTTGACGAATTTGGTTTAAATTTTGGTGCGTTCGACATCATTCGCGACGAGGACGACACGGTTTATTTGATCGAACTCAATCCTAACGGACAGTGGTAATGGAGCGAAATTCTCGCGGAAATGCCGAGGGTTCGCCCAATGGTCGAACTCATCGCAAATTTGGCGCTGCAATATCAACAGGATTGCTGAATTCGATCGCGAATTATACATTTTATTGAGATTGCTTTCTCGCAACTATCGGGAATCAACGAACTACAGCCACTTCCTCAACTTCCACTTCAGAATGCTCCACCCGAAACACATTTGCATTCAGATTAGCAACAATTTGTTTCCCCTGCTGCGTCAGTTCCAAATAGCCGATCGCATCTTTGACATACCAATACACCACATTCCAATAAAACTTAGGATACCCGTCCCGCAAATCCCCCGGATTGCGATATCCCAACACCTGATTTTGACCAGTCTCCTCAAACTCGTAAAACAGCGCAGCAACCTTTTGCAAATATCGCGGATCGCTCAACTGACCGATTAAATCCGCCGCCCGCAGCAAACCCGGATAATTCGCAGTATTTTGATGATCTTCCCCTGCTGGAACCGGGAAACGAGTTAACTCAATATTCCGCTTAACTTCCTCGGCATCAATCAGTCTGTGACCTCCAAAACGCTCTTCAATAAACATTTTTGCGCGATCGACATGATAAGGGGTCAAACTCGCATCCGTCGCCCCCCGAGGCAGTGTTAATTTAAAGTCGCCTATGCCCGTCGCATACAGTCGCAAATCTGTTCTATCTTGCTGACAAACGCCCTTGACGTACCCGATATCGTGGCACAGCAAAGCAATGTGGAAATGCAGCCAATGTTCGCAGCAAACACCACCCTCGCGGATGTGCTTGCCTCGCAAAATTTCTTGTCCTACCAATGTCACTAAAATAGTGTGTTCTACATTGTGGTAGAGAGCATCGCTATTCGCAATATTTTGTAAAGCCATATCGGCTACCCAACCAATAATCTCGCCATAGTCAGATTTAAACCCGCCGTAGGTGTGGCGGTAGCCTTCAATTAGCCGATTTACAAAAGTATTAATCAGCAGTTCAGTTGCGTTAAACATATTCACTTGCTAGAACAAAAATAGCTTGTTAAATTATTTATTTACTTATTTTTTTTGATGCTACCGTTTGATATTTTAGTATTTGTCAAAATTAATGCTACACAATAATTTTTGTTTTCCACCCTGTGTATCAGGTGCGCGGCACCCTCGAAACAGCCGATCGCATTTCAAGATTTTTTGAGCGTGTGACGCACCCTAGAACTACTGTGGCATAATTAAAAATTTGTCTGAGTTTTTACTTATCTGCCACAATGAATGCCCGCTCCTATCTAGAGGCATTCACTAATGTTATCAAATATAATGGCTTAAATTTGGAATCTCGCAACTAGCAGAGCGATGCACCCAGTAAACAATCGATCTCGACGGGCGATCGAGGTATAACACCCCTCAATCAGCAGTACCGCGTTACATCTTCCCCGCATACGTCAGCCAAAAACGAGAGAGAGCGAAAACGCAACCCCACTAATTCTTCATATACCGGATTGAGTTTGCACATCGGGGGTATGTGGAAAAGATGGTGTCCCCATAGCTGGATATCTCTCTCAAAAGGACACTGTGCGGGTATAAGTTGGCACAACCACCGAGCTACTTGCCGATCGCCCACTGCAATGCCATCCAGCCACCGTCGCGCTGGTTGGACGAGAAACTTACCAAAACTTAAGTATTGACACCGATTTTTAGGAAAAATACTTGTAGTCGAATTCATGATTGACCTCAGTAGTTATTACCAACAAAAAGCTCTGAATCACTCTTCTCAATCATCAATCAAACCCGCCGTTACGACAGTGACGTGAATAAGTTTTTCCTGTGATACCCAACGCCCTAAAATGTGATATATTAAGTTCATAGTCGTGATTCTAAGTCCGCAAAAATGTGAGACAGATCACTGGGTGCACTCTTTAGGCCGTGTAGCATCACATAGAGCAAAAAAATTATGATATTTTCTAACTCCCTGCATCTACCTTACCCTACTACTTCCCTGCGAAGCATTACCTGCTCAATTTACTAACAGAAGGTTTCAGGCAATGATTCAACAAAATGATAAAAATGCCGACCTTTTTCAACGCCCCCACACAAATACCGTGCTGGAAAAACTCCCTGTAGAAGTTAAAGCTTGGGCCGAAAGTTTACCTTGGAACCAGCGGCGCTACGTCTTGTCCCTTTCCTACATCTTGTGCGCCACTACTCCAGACTTGCAAGCAGAATTTTTAGATGACTATACAGCCGACGGCTTAGTCTCAAAAATGTTTGAAGATGTCGATACTCTCCACCGAGTCAAAGAGTATTTAATCAGATTCCAAGTCAAAAAAGAATTGAACGAATCTGATTTGAGAAGCTACATCAAACAATTTTACATCCACTCAGCTCAACAAGCCCGCCGAGAAACCGATCAATATTTAGAATCCGCGCTCCGCTTTGTCTTGAGTACAGAAGAACGCAATAATGTTTTTAACTACATTTTGGGTTTTGAGTTTATTAAAATTGTGTTTCAAATGAGTT
This sequence comes from Tychonema sp. LEGE 07196, assembly GCF_963890365.1. Classification (NCBI taxonomy): domain Bacteria; kingdom Bacillati; phylum Cyanobacteriota; class Cyanophyceae; order Oscillatoriales; family Microcoleaceae; genus Tychonema; species Tychonema sp. LEGE 07196. The sequence continues at coordinate 27,410 of NZ_CAWPRX010000216.1, forward strand.
GGTTGCAACATGAAAGATTAGCCAGACTGCAAAAAAGTCAGTCGCAGTTTATTGAAAGTTACATCAAGCCGATTCAACACGCCCACAGAATTAATGGCATAATTGTACCGAAAGATGAGAGAATATTTTTTGCTAGACGCACCTATTACGTTCAACAGCCGAACATTTCTTACAGAAAACTCATTGAGTTAGTCATGGCCAGTTTTACTACAGAAATGGTGACTCAATGCGGATTTTCCATCAGCCGCCACTCTCAAGCTTTCCAGTTTGACTGCGACTACATTTACGATCCAGAACCAGAAGAAGAAAGATTTCCTACTGACTTACAATTTATTCATTAGACTGATTCTATTAATTGTGAATCGGGCATCTTACCTGCTAGCTTACTGGCTTTTGAGGATTCGTCTATTGAGTGTACGCAATAATACCAAATCCGAGTTTGCCATCCCCTTTATCTTCTGACTCTTCTCTTTCCTCTTCTCTTCGCGCTACAAGCATCTTCGCGGTTCCATCGTAAAGGGGGTATGTTACCCGGATTTGGTATAAGGTGTGCATTGCTCGCCCGACATATAGCCGAGTCTCAATTTTCTTGACACTCGATGCAAAAAGCATTTTTTTTACAGGGCTAGCGTCCCCGAAGAGCCAGTATTTTGTACCGTGCGAGCACCTCAAGAACTCGCACGGTACAAAGCAAAATACAGATGCGCTGGAGGCTTCCTCTGCCGCTCGTCGATACAAAAGCGCTTATCCCAGCCAGGATGGATTCATGGCGGTACTGTCAAATTGACTGCTGGTTTTATACAGTTCGTATTGACCTTTTGCCGCCGCAGAGCGAGTGCGATCGAGCATCGCCGCAACTTGTGCTGCATCCATCGGCTTAAACGTGCGGGCTGCCTCAAATGCTTGATCGAGAAGCTGCATGGTATCGATCCCAGTAATCACAACTGAAGTCGGCAGATTCATCGCATAGTGCAGACATTCGATCGGCGTAACTGTGTTGCTTCTAAGAACGTAGGAGTCGCCCATCGATTTCATCCCCAATACGCCGATTTGATTCTGCACCAGCACGGGCAAAACTTGTTTCTCAAAACTTCTGAAATGGCCGTCCATCACGTTGAGCGGCATCTGTACCGCGTCGAAACGGAAATTGTGTTGAGCGGCAAGTTCCAGCATTCGCAGGTGAACCAAAGGATCTTTGTGTCCGGTAAACCCGATGTATCGAATCTTGCCAGCTTTCTGAGCTTCCACCACAGCCTCCATTGCTCCACCGGGGGCAAAGATGCGATCGGGGTCTTCCATGCGAATAACTTCGTGATGCTGCATCAGGTCGATGTAATCGGTCTGCAATGCCTTCAGCGAGTCGTCAATCTGCATCGTAGCAGCGCCCTTGGTGCGACCGTCGAGCTTCGTCATCAGAAAAACTTTTTGCCGGTAGCCGTCCTTGAGCGCTTGCCCCATCCATCGATGGCTGCGTCCGTTGTGATAGTCCCAGGAGTTGTCCATGAAATTGATGCCGCGATCGATCGCACTGCGAATCAGCTTAATACTTTCTTGCTCCTCTCGAAGCCGTCCGATATGGTGTCCGCCTAAGCCAATTGCAGACACTCGCTCTCCTGTGCGTCCCAGTGTCCTGTAACTCATTTCGCCGCTCAAACTCTCAGAACCGGCAGCTTCACTTCGATCGTATACTTGGCGCGGTTCATCTTGAGCGTATAGGGGTTTAAAAAAACCTTCTGAAGCTGCCATTCCTGCTGCAACTAAACTCGAAGCAGAAGTTACCTTCAACAATTCGCGTCTGCTAATACCCACAAATCTCTCCTTTTTTTAAAATACTAGAACTCACTCTCTACCAGACAATCTGTGGACTGCAAGCTGTCAACTTTTACAATCCTAGGAAAGCGGGAGGGCGATCGCATCTTTCCAAGGACGTACTGCTATTGTTATGTTTAAAATGCTAGGCTGTCTCAAACAATTAAAAGTTCAGGCAAAACCAGCGGAGTCGAGCGGCGAGGCATGAGGAAAATTTCCCCAATTTTTTTCGCATCGGGCTGCAATCTTCGGCGCTGCTGAGAATTTAGATAAAGCACTCCCAAGTTTATGAATAACCCTTCTCTTCTACAAGTGCAGAAAATTCGAGCCATTGGATTGACGGTCACAAATGCCGATCGCTCCCAGGAATTTTATACCAAAGCACTCTGCTTTGAATTTGTTTCGGATATTACGGTTGAAGGGCAAAATTACAGCGAGCTCGAAGGTGTTGAGGGGGCAAAAATCCGCATTGTTACTTTGCAGCTTGGAGATGAACAAATTGAGTTGATGGAATATCTGAACGTTGAGGGAAAACCCATTCCCAAAGATTCCCAAAGTAATGACTTGTGGTTTCAACATTTGGCAATTGCAGTCAGTGATATCGATCGCGCCTTTGCACACCTGCGCTCTTTTCCCATTGTCCCCATCTCCACTGCACCCCAAACAATACCGCCGGAAAATCAAGAAGCTGCTGGCGTGAGAGCTTTTAAATTTAAAGACATTGACGGCCACGATTTAGAGCTAATTTGGTTCCCGGAGGACAAAGGACAAGAAAAGTGGCATCAAAAGAGCGATCGCTGCTTTTTAGGAATCGATCACAGCGCGATCGCGATTAGCAACACCGAGCAAAGTCTCCACTTTTACCGCGACTTACTGGGAATGCAAATTAAGGGAGGCAGCCTCAACCAAGGCGAAACCCAAGTTCGCCTCGATAATTTGCCAGAAGCTAAAGTCAAAATCACCGCACTGCGGCCGATTCAAGGCGGTTTAGGAATTGAACTCTTAGACTATTTAGTTACTCCAAAAGGCCGCCCCATACCGAGGGATTGGAAAAGTTGCGATATTGCTCGTATGCAAGTCCAACTAATTGTTAACGAGCTCGATCGACTATTGGAAAAGTTGCGAGAAAATGGGGTTGAGTTTATATCGCCGCAGCTCGTGCAATTTGGAGATGATTCCAGTTTTTTCCGCCAAAGTTGCCTCGTCAAAGATCCTGACGGACACGCAATCTTACTGACATCAATTCCCGTTGAACCGGAATGATGTTAACTGTTAACTGTTGACTGTTAACAGTTAACAGTTAACAGTCAACGCCTGAATTTACTATTCCGATGAAGAGAGGATTTGATATTACAAACTAAGCTATTTCAAAAAATTGCTAAATTTCAGCCATTAACTAGCTGTGCTTTCCTTGTCATCTCCTAACATTTGCATCAATTTTCGGGCCACGACAACGCCGACTACCGCACCGCCAACCCATTTAACCACATCGGCAGTGTGAATCGGGTGCAAGTGGCGGTCGAAAATTTCATCTTTCAGCCATTCCCCTGTTACTTTAAAATTATGAACGGGAGTCGGCAATAACTCTAAGTAAGTACCTTGGCGGATTAAATGACCGAGTTCTCCGGTAACTTCAAAGCTATTGTAAATGTTAGCCGCACTTTCTTCTATCCCCAGTTTTAGCAGCGTTCCCCGCAGGTTAACTTCCGCAGGTTTTAGCTCATTTCCCAAAGCCAGAGCATTCAAATTGTGAGCGATTGCAGCTCCCTGCTGATAAGCAACTTGAGCGGTGGGAGGTAAAGAATTGCCTTGCACTGCTGCACAATCTCCCCCTGCAAAAACTTCAGGAAAATCGAGCAGTTGCAGTGTAGGGTTCACTAAAGGGCGACCGTGTTTGTCTCGTGATTCATCAGGAATTTCCAAACCTTTAATCAGCGAATTAATGTTAGTTCCTGTCGTCCAAATCACTGTACCTGTTGATAAAGTTTTCGCCTGTCCGTGGCGCTGATATTCTACTTCGTTGGGGCGAATAGCTGTCGCTTTTGCCTCCATAATAAATTCTACTGGTACTGTGCGTTTTTGCAGAGCATTTGTCGCAATTTCGCGCAGGTGACTGTTAATATCGTTCTCCAGGATTTGCTCGCCGTGATTGAGTAAAACGACCCGCACTTCCTCTGCATTGCCGCCCATTGCAGCATACCAATTTGGCAGTAAATCGCCTAAGGTACCTGCCATTTCCACGCCGGAAGCTCCAGCACCTATGACGGTGACAGTCAGGAGTTTGCGGCGCTTTTGGGCACTTTGAATCTGAAGAGCTTGTTGGAAGCAGTCGCGCAGGTGTTTGTCAATGGCGATCGCATCTTCTCCGGTACGCAGAGGGAACGCATTTTCTCGCGCGCCCTCGACTCCAAAATATCCTGTAACGCTACCTAACGCCAAAACTAAATTGCTGTAATTGTAAGCATCTCCCGATGTTACTTTGACTTCTCGCTGTTGTAAATCGATGGATTGAACGGCATCTTTAACAAAAATTACACCGCTACCTTTTAGCAATTCCTCATAGCGCGGCCAAACTTCTTCTGCACCCATTTCGCCGCTAAAATATTCGTAAAGTAACGGCTTAAAGCAAAAGCGATCCTCTTTTTCGATCAAAATTACAGAACGGGGATAGTGTTGGTGGCTCAAGTGCAAAGCTGTAAATAGTCCAGCAAAGCCGCCACCTACAATTACAGTTTGATAGATTGTGTTGTTCATCATACTGTCTGTTAAATTTGATAATTTTCTGGATGCACTAATTATACAAAAATGCAGCTTGATTCTAACTAATACCAATGAAATAAAGTAGCGCTAGACATTACCCCCCCAACCCCCCCTTACTAAAGGGGGGCTAAGACTTCATCTATACCACATATGAAAGAAAAATGGTATAACCTCAACTTAGATCGTGTTCGGTCGATTGCGATCGCAAAAATGGTTGGCGCGTGCGTCAGTGAGTGTCAGCTCCCTGCGGACAACCCAACTCCGCACGCGCGATCGAATCTGACTGCGGTTAATTGACAGGACATGATATTAGGGTAATTCTTATTCAAAGGTATCTGCCTTAAGAAAGACATAATTTAAAATTATATATTTCTCAAGGTATAAATAAAATTAATTGGTAATGGCTAGACGGTAGAACTAGCATAAACTTTACCTAAAGCAATCTCTTGTATTAAAAATTTTTATGACAAATTTTACACAAGTTTGTTATCAATTTGACAAAGAGAGTCTATATAATAAATATCAAATAAATTTTCAAAATGACGGAGAAAAAATATGAGCTTTTCCCCTGAGCTTCTTAAAGGTCAAAAAGCTCTGGTAACGGGCGGAAGTTCTGGCATCGGCGAAGCGATCTCCCGTGCTTTAGCTGCTGCAGGCGCATCTGTTGCAGTGAATTACCACTCTGGAGGTGAAGAGGCACAGAAAATTGTCGGGGATATCAAAGCCGGGGGTGCAGAAGCGATCGCCATTGGTGCCGACGTCAGCAAAGAAGACGAAGTTAAGGCTATGTTCCGTCAGGCGATCGAGGAATTTGGTACGATCGACATCCTGGTTAATAACGCAGGCCTGCAAAAAGATTCGTCTTTTACAGAAATGACACTCGACGACTGGAATTTAGTGATTGGAGTCAACCTAACCGGACAGTTTTTGTGTGCGCGAGAAGCTGCTAAAGAATTTATGCGGCGGGGCGTACAGCCTCATATTTCTGCGGCTGCGGGCAAAATTATTTGCATGAGTTCAGTACATGAGGTAATTCCTTGGGCGGGTCACGTCAACTACGCTGCTAGTAAAGGCGGTATTAATATGATGATGCGGAGTATTGCCCAAGAACTTGCACCCCAGAGAATTCGAGTTAATAGTATTGCGCCAGGGGCAATCAAAACCCCCATCAATACATCAGCATGGAATACACCAGAAGCCGAAGCAAAATTGTTAAAACTTATTCCTTACAATAGAGTGGGAGAAGTAGAAGATATTGCTAAAACTGCTGTTTGGCTCGCTTCGGATGACTCGGATTATGTCTGCGGTGCAACGATGTTTGTGGATGGCGGCATGACTTTGTATCCCGGATTTGCTACAGGCGGCTAATCGAGATTATATAATCTAAAATCTGGCGGAACCGACTAAATGGGTGCTGAAGACAAACGAATTCAAGAAAATGCTGAAATGAAAGCGCACTGGAACCGCTGGGGTTCTTATTTAAGCGATCGCCAGTGGGGAACAGTCCGCGAAGATTATTCGCCAAAGGGTGAGGCTTGGGAGTATTTCCCTCACGATGCTGCGCGATCGCGCGCCTACCGTTGGGGTGAAGATGGATTAGGGGGATTTTGCGATCGCCACGGTCAACTCTGCTTCGCCCTAGCAATGTGGAACGGCCGAGATCCGATTTTGAAAGAGCGTTTATTTGGACTTACCAACCGTCAAGGAAATCACGGAGAAGATGTCAAAGAATACTACTTCTATTTAGACAATACACCAACTCATTCTTATATGCGGTGGCTGTACAAATATCCGCAGCAGGAATATCCCTATACCTTGTTGGTTGAGGAAAATGCCAAGCGCGACAAATCTCAGCCCGAATATGAGTTGATGGATACGGGAATTTTTGAGGGCGATCGCTATTTCGATATCGTTGCTGAATACGCCAAAGCATCCCCAGAAGATATTTGTATTCGGATCGGCGCAACTAACCGAGGTTCAGAAACAGCAACCCTTGACTTATTGCCTACTTTATGGTTTCGCAATACTTGGTCTTGGACGGATAGCAAAAAATCAGCGTATGTGGCTCGATCGGGCGATGGAGTTATCAAAACTAACCATCCAAAATATGGCGATCGCTGGCTATTTTGTCAAGACAATCCTCCCCTGCTATTTACTGAAAATGAAACCAACCTACAGCGCCTGTACGGTGTCGCCAATACCTCACCTTATGTTAAAGATGCTTTCCACGAATTAATCGTTCACAATCGCCAAGAAGCGGTAAATCCCGCTCAACTTGGCACTAAAGCTGCCGCCCGCTATCACCTAAAAATTGAGCCAGGAGAAACCGCAGTTATTAAACTCAGATTTACTGATGTTTATACCGACAATGCTTTTAGCCAAGAGTTTGCAGACACCTTCATTCAAAGGCAAAAAGAAGCCGATGAATTTTACGAATCCCTAACTCCAAATCTTGAGGAAGATGTCCGCAACGTACAGCGTCAAGCCTTTGCTGGCTTATTGTGGACTAAACAGTTTTACGCCTACGATGTTCGCACTTGGTTGCGAGGCGATCCAGCAGAACCAGAACCGCCGGCGCAGCGTTTAAACGGTCGCAATGCTGACTGGCGAAACTTCTATGCAGAAGAAGTAATTTCCATGCCAGACACATGGGAATATCCTTGGTTTGCAGCCTGGGATTTGGCATTTCACTGCATACCGATCGCCTTAATCGATGCTAACTTTGCCAAGCGCCAATTGCTGCTGCTAACTCGCGAGTGGTATATGCACCCAAACGGTCAAATTCCCGCCTATGAATGGGCGTTTGGAGATGTCAACCCGCCCGTGCAAGCTTGGGCGGCGTGGCGAGTTTATAAAATTGAAGAAAAGCGAGTAGGTAAAGGCGATCGGGACTTCCTAGAACGGATGTTTCACAGACTGCTGCTCAACTTTATTTGGTGGGTAAACCGCAAAGATCCTCAAGGTGCAAATTTGTTTCAAGGCGGCTTTTTAGGCTTAGATAATATTGGGGTATTTGACCGCAGTAAACCCTTGCCGACTGGCGGCTATTTGGAACAAGCAGACGGTACTGCGTGGATGGGAATGTTTGCCCTGAATATGTTAGCCATTTCCTTAGAACTTGCCCGCGAAGATCCAGTGTACTCGGACATGGCGCTTAAATTTTTTGAACACTTCCTTCACATAGCCGATGCTGTCAACCATGTCGGTTCCCAAAAAATCGGTTTGTGGGACGATGAAGATGGGTTTTATTACGATGCTCTGTCTCTGCCTAACGGTGAATGTTGCTTGCTCAAAGTCCGCTCAATGGTGGGAATGACGCTACTATTTGCCGTCGATACCTTGGAAACTGAATTATTAGAAACAGTGCCGGGATTTAAAGAGCAAATCGATTGGTTTATGAAGAACCGCCCGGAACTGACAAATAATATTGCCAGTATGGAAATTCCCGGAGTCGGCGAGCGCAGGCTGCTTTCAATTACCACCCCCGAAGCATTGCGGCGCGTCCTAAAAAGGCTGCTCGATGAAAATGAATTTCTCTCGCCCTACGGCATCCGCTCCCTCTCTCGCTATCATTTAGAACATCCGTTTATCTTTGAGTGGGATGGCATTAAATATCAGGTAGACTATGAGCCTGCTGAGTCTACAACCGATCAATTTGGTGGGAACTCAAACTGGCGCGGCCCGATTTGGTTTCCGTTAAATTTCTTATTAATTGAATCGCTGCAAAAATATTACCATTATTTCGGCGATGACTTCCAAGTAGAATTTCCTACTGGCTCTGGAGTTATGATGAATTTATGGGAAGTTGCCTTGCAATTAGAGCAGCGACTAAATAGCATTTTTATCAGAGGTAAAGATGGTAAAAGACCAGTCTATGGCGGTTTGGAAAAGTTTCAAAACGATCCTCACTGGCAGGATTTGATTTTGTTTCACGAATACTTTCACGGCGACAACGGTGCAGGATTGGGCGCGTCTCACCAGACGGGATGGACTGCTGTGGTGGCGAAACTAATCCAGCAAGTGAGCGACAAACCATAAAATTGACAATGTTTTGTTTGAATCGATGTTTATACCAATTTCATAAAGTAGCGCTAGATATTACCCCCCCCAAC
>NZ_CAWPRX010000217.1:0-35631 GCF_963890365.1 Tychonema sp. LEGE 07196
TAAAATGTTGGTATCATTATTTTTTGGATAGGCAAGCGTGTAACAATTATGCTGCCTATCTTTTTTTAGCACACATTGGCTCAATCCTCACCACCTCTGGGTTTCAGGCTGGTTGTTACCCCCCCAGCGGCCAAAGACCTTTATCACGATACTGTCTGCACTGCCCTCATCAAAGATGGCTGGACAATCACTCATGACCCACTGATTCTCAAAATAGGGGGCCGCTCGGTCTTTGTCGATTTGGGATCCCAGAAACTAATTGCCGCTGAACGAGGGTCTGAAAAAATTGCGATCGAGATCAAAAGCTTCCTCAGTCCATCACCGATTAATGACCTTGAAAATGCTTGGGGGCAGTTCTTTATGTACGCCAAAACGCTGCAAAAACGAGAGCCGGATCGTCTTCTTTACCTAGCTGTTAATCGCAACACCTTTGAAATGTTGTTTAAAGAAGAAACTGGGCAATTGTTGCTAGAAGAACCAGGTTTTCGCATGATAGTTTTTGACCCAAACACGGAGGAGATTATCCAATGGCAACCACAAATCAACCCGTAGACCAATGGCGTGAGATGTTAGAGAGTATTCTCCAATATTATGCGGATATTCCTTACGCTTATGGGGATGTAATTACCTATTTGGTGGTCAGCCGCGATCGCAACCATTTTATGCTGATACATGAAGGCTGGGAAAATCATCTACGAGTTCATGGTACTGTGGTTCACGCCGAAATCCGCAATGACAAAATCTGGATTCACTATGATGGCATAGAAGACGGCATCACTGACGAACTCGTCGCTGCTGGCGTGCCCAAAGACTGCATTGTTCTTGCTTTCCATCCACCGGAAGTCCGAGAGTACACTGGATATGCGATCGCATAGCTTCTCGTCTCGACCGAGATTTTAGATAATATCAGCTTGGTAGCAAACATTCACGATCGCACCTGCTGTCTTGCAGCCTTAGCTGCCATCAGTTTGTTGTACAAAGCTGGATCGCTGGTTTGTAGAGGTTGAGGCATGGCATCAAATGCGTCTGATTCGGCGGCTAGGTAAGCGTCGATTTCAGCGCGGTTGGCTAGATAAAAGGCGATCGCCCCATAAACCTGTTCCAGTGTCAGTAGCGGGAAAGACTGAACAATACTTTCGGGGGATAGTCCTTGTTGAAAAGCATAGGCGATCGAGTCAAGAGAAATCCGAGTTCCTTCAACCCAATAGGCATCGTTCCGATACTCTATGTAAGTTTTAACTGCTACAACTGGCATAATTTTTTTTAGACTCTAACTACTTCTTATCATAGACGGATTCGATCGCCACAAGCTTTGAAAAACTAAGAGAGCGATCGGCGATCGCTTGACAAAACATCCGTTATCTCTGATTTTAACCAAGGGGATGGTGGATTGCGATCGTAATCGATGAAATAATTTTATCCCAATTGCTCGTACATTTCGTCAACTAACGATTGCAAGTCTAATAATTTGCAAAGACTAAACTTCTGTCATCGCAACGATTTGAACGATGGTTAATACCAACTGAGGAAACGTTGGAGAAACAATAATGGCTTCTCCTTGATATCGCTGTGCCTGATATTCACCATCGATTAAGCGGTTGATAGTCACCGTAGGCTGTTTTGGAGAACCAATATACTGAACGCCTCCCAACCCTGCATAATCAACGATCCAATACTCCAGGATTCCTAAAGTTTCATACTCATTCAATTTGATGCGGTAATCATCCCGCCAATTCGTACTGACAACTTCGATCGCCAACGGAGGTGGAATATAGGCAGCAGCAGAGGCAGAACTTTGACGCATTCTGACCCATTCTTCCTTGGCAAACACCACAATGTCGGCTTTACGACTCGATTCACTTTCGCCCGGGGCAGCGTTCAATCTGACTTGTTTATTTTGTCGAGGAACGTAGGGAAGGTTCAAGGATTGGCAATGATCTACCAAGAGACGACATAAACCATCGACGACATCCTCATGTTTGGCTGTGGGTTCACTCAGGGGCATGGCAACTCCATTGACTAGCTCGAATGACCTGCCGGACTCGTCATCCCAGTTGAGAAAATCCTCGAAGGAAAGGGTTTTTTGGGCGATCGCAATCATTGATATTAACCTCTTGACCAAGGTTGACTCTCTGTTATCTGTTTCTAGCTTAACGTGAGGTAGAGAGATAGATCACCGCTGCGATCGGATATTCAATTTTCGCAGCACGCGAGATCGAAGCCTCTTGAATTCGTTCTGGCAAACGTCCCAAAATAACTTCGGCATCAGCAGGATAAAGTCGTTCTTGAAGTTTGGCTTGCATGGCATTCACCTTTGGGTTGGAATTTGATAGATACATTCAAGCCACTACCCAACTCAGATTTAGCGGTCTAACGGTACCCATCACCCGCCGCAGATAACCTTTGCATCACAACCGATCGACTCTTGGCGGTCGGTGTGCATGGGCGTTGTTAGCTGGCTTTTGGATAAACTGCTTCCACTCATAAATTATCTAGATCATCTCTTGAGACTAATCCCCATTCTTCGTCATATACAGTAGTTCCTTCCTCAACTCCGTTTACCAATTGCTCAAACCACGATCGGAAGCTTGGTGCTTCTACCTCTCGACTTCCAGAATCATGAATAAACTCTATCACTTGTCCTTGTGTACCATTTTCACCGGGATCGAGGTCAAGACACGATCCATCTCCACCTCCATTAGATGTAATTGGAATCCATTTCGGTATCCACCAAAAATTCTTGACCAAATTATCTAGTCGATCTCCTTCAGATTCATTAATCCAATCTTCATCATAAACACCTTTTAATATTGTCCATTCAGCACGGACTGTAGTGAAAGAAGAATCACTTATGATGCCCAAAGAAAGCAGGGTTCCCGAACCTGTCAAACTAGGGGATTCTTGATTTTGTCCATTATGAATCATACAAGAAGCAATATAGTCGTCAGGGAGCTTGATATTCAAAATATTTTGAATCGCTTAAATTTCTTCTAATGAAGCGCCAGGGTTAAGTGTTTGAATGGCATCGGGAATATTTTGTTCCAGCCAATTTTCAAAACGATGCCACAAATCATTCATATAAATAATTTAAGAAATCTACAATTTTTATCACTGTCCATAATGAGCTTGATTTCAATCGCTGGGCAGGATATGGGCATCTCAGAAATTAATTAATAATTTCTCCTTTATTATTGGCTAACTTTTCACGCCATTTTTGGAGTTCATCAGGTGTTTGTCTCACCCAATCTGTTACTTCGCCAACGATTTTTAATGGTGCTTGGGAGCGATATGAGCGTGTCGGATTGCCCGGAAATTTTTTGTTTGTAACATTCGGGTCATTTTCAAACCCCCCTGTCGGTTCAACGATATAAACACGTTCAGGTTTATCGCCTTTTGCTAATGCAGCAGCTAGTCCCGCCCCATTAACAAGGGCTGTGAAATAAATGTGATTCATTTTGAGTTCAAGTTTGTAATTAGAACTGCCCCCTGCTGTCAGCAAATCGCCAACCTGCAAATCTGCTTTCGTCCCATGATAAAAAGGGCCTTTGTCAGAAGGTTTATCCTTAAACGAAGTTGCTAATTCATAATTCTTTCTTGCATTGTCAGGGTCGCTTAAGTCCTCATAGCATTTGGCAATGTTTGAATATAGAGAAGGGAAAGCACTCTTAACAGTGTCGTTATTTATTTTTAATGCAAATTGCAAAGCCGTTTGGAGCCATTTTAATTTTTCGGAGACATTTTTTTGATATCGAGCTACATAATGGGCTGAAATAAATTTCTCAAAGTCGTATGTTGCTTCGTTCCAGGCTTGAATAAACAGTTTACTTGCTTCTTCTGGCTGGCCTTTTTCTTCCATGCCCATACCTTGAATACAGAGTTTAACAACATTGTTATTCGGGTTGAATTCCATGATTATTTTATCTCGTAATAATTGTAATTTCGATTTGGCTGCTTGTCCTTAGTCCGTTGAGGTGCATCGCAACTACCGCTAACTTATGTTGGCATTAGTTAAAAATGTTTGAAACCTTTCCCTCTAGCTTACCTCATTTATCGATCGCCGCAAAAGCAAACACTGCTTGGATAGATTCAGGATTAAGCGTTGGGTAGTTTTCTAGAACTTGTTGCTGCGTCCAACCTTCTGAAAACAACCCTAGAACAAACTCTACTGATATTCGTGTTCCCTTAATTACAGGCTTGCCAAGCAGAATTTTAGGATCTGAGTGAATGTGTGCTTTCCAGTTCATAACCAGTTCACCTCTATGGGGTTTTCATCTATTATGAGTATAGTTAAGATTTTAAAATTAACTGTCACTGTCTTTAAAGGTTCATCAAGGATGGTGTAAGTCATGCCGATTTATTTGCCCGCCCGGCCATGTATCGATCGAAAGTTGTGTAGTCTCCCGCTTTGTAATCAGCACGGGCAGCTTCAATTTCGGCAATGTTTTCTGGATAATCTTCCTCATTCGGGAAGAGTTCAGCTTCCAAAAATTCCCAAATCTTGTATCTTTCAGCAATTCCCAGCGACGAAATAGCTTCCAGCAATGATTGGAATGAGATGTCTCTTTTTACGGTATTCTCAGCCATCAGAACTTTCTTCCACTTTTTATTTTACACTTTTATTCACTCTTTTTTCAACCGCAGATTCATGCAGATTAACGCAGATTAACGCAGATGGGATAATGACTATTGCCGCCATTTTACTATAAACAAAACCCGCAAGATGCGGGCTTCATTTTAAGAACTTCAATTTAACAGAAGACTACATCACAACTGTACTAATCAAAGTTTGCACATTTTGCACAACAGCAGCAGTAAAATTGTGAGTCGCGGGCAAACTATCAACCACGATTCCGGCACACAATAGCATCAGGTACAGAATAGAGTATTTGAAGAGCGATCGCGCAACAATCTTATCCTCTGGAGTCTGCAACAGCAACCAAGCTTTTTGAGCAAAAATAGCACCGAGGAAAATCGCAGTACCCGCATACACCGGGCCCGCTAAATTCAGCGGATAGACTAGCAGCAAAGTTGCAGGAAGCATCAATAAAGTGTAAATCCAAATTTGGCGGGCTGTCTCTTCGTCGCCCTCAATTACCGGCAGCATCGGTACCCCTACTCCCTCGTATTCGTCGCGAATCATCATTGCTAAAGCCCAAAAATGCGGCGGTGTCCACAGGAATATAATCCCAAATAGCAGCCACGCACCCCAACTTAAATCTCCCGTCACCGCAGCCCACCCAACTAAGGGAGGAATCGCCCCTGCAGCACCGCCGATGACGATGTTTTGGACGCTGTGGCGCTTCAGCCAGTGGGTGTAAATTAAGACGTAGAAAACTATGCCAGACATCGCTAACGAAGCGGCTAACAAGTTGGCGACAACTGTCAGTAATGTAAAGGATATTGTCGCTAGGACGATCGCAAATATCAAAGCATCCCGCTTCTTGACACGCCCAGAAGGAATCGGCCGCCACCGGGTGCGCTCCATGATATAGTCGATGTCGCTGTCGTAGATGCAATTAATCGTATTCGCCGACGCGGAAGCCAAAGCGCCTCCGGTAATAGTTGATACCAGCAATAGCGGATCGACTTCTCCCTTCGCAGCCATCCACATTCCTGCTGACGTGGTAATTAACAGCAGCAATATAATTCTCGGTTTTGTTAGTTGGTAGTAACTTTTCGCGACTTGCGAAAAGTTTTCGTGGAGGCGGGGACTATTGTTTGTAAGAACTTCTTGCATTGTGATTAATTGTTAGTTGTTAGTTGTCGGTTGTCATTGGTTCCTAGGGGCGGGTTTTACGCGAGATATTTGCTGTAGGTAAAAGGATTAATAAACCCGCCCATTTTAGTCTGTGCAGGCGGACTTTGTTTGACTCTTGAGCGGTTTCAACCGCCGATTAATCAACCCGCCCATTTCAAGCTGATAAAACCCGATCGCGCCACGCTAAAATGCTAAAAGCTACCAAGGTTCCCAGCAATGCTGCACCGACTGCTTGGTGCGCGACTGTCAGCGGTTCTACTTGAAGGTGCAGCCGGAAAGTTGCCAATCCCAAAACTAATTGAGCAATCAGACAAACACTCGCCCAATTTCCTAATTTTCGCAAGTTTGAATTCAGTGCTGGTTGTCGCCAAGCCATGACTGTTACTGCTAAAGTTGCTGCAGTAGCGGGTACGATGCCGGCGATGTGGCTGTTCATTACCGAACACAATTCTGACGAGCCCAAACATTGATGCAGCGCCCATCTGGAGCCGACTAACGCTCCTAGCAGGCTTTGCAGGTAAACTAACAGTGCCGCGATCGAACTCACCCATGCTAATTTGCCTGTATTGCCTGTAGCTTCGTAGGGTGTCAGCATAAAACCGATCGCCAGCAGGGCGCAAAAAAACAGTAAAGCGGTTCCCAAATGAGCGGTAACGATGTCAAATCTCAGCAGTTGTGTTACAGTCAAGCCGCCCAATACGCCTTGAAAAACTATTAGAAATACTGCCCCGGCGCTGGCAAACGGCAGCCATGAAGGCAGGCGGCTGCGGTAAAACACAGAGAGTCCTAAAAGGGCGATCGCGCTTAAGCCAATTGCTGCTGCGTCCAATCGGTGAAACCACTCTAGAAATACCTGCAAATTCATCTGTGCTGCGGGTATTAATTGACCGTAGCACAGCGGCCAGTCCGGGCAAGCGAGCCCCGCATTCATCACGCGCGTGGCGCTGCCTACAGCCATCAACAGCCAGGTTGCTACCGCAATTTTCCACACTAGGCCGCGGATAATATCTTTTGGCTGCCACTGCACTCCTACTGCTGCGTTTGGCTCCTTTAAAATTGAGTTTGCCATGAAATTTACCTTAGCCTTTGTTATCGATCGAGCTTAATTAAATATTGCGGTTTTGTTTTGGCTGAGCTTAGCCGAGCTTAACACTTTTTTCTCTGACAAGTTGTCATACTTCCTACCTTAGCGACTCTTTTATCCAATTAGTTTGTCTTTAGATATTTTTCAACTTTCCTGTTTATATTACAAAAGATTGCAGGATTTTTGCTAAACTTCAAAAAGCTTTAATCTTTTACCTCCCTCCTCGATCGCTGACAACTCCCCCGCTGCCTGAGTTTCGCAGAAAAATAAAGATATAATTAAGAAAAACACAAGATGAAACAATTGTGATAAAACCAGTGGAAAAGTGTTTGCAAAAGACTAAATAGCATAAAAAATTATAAAATATCAGTTGTATCCTGCTTTCTGCCTTCTTGCTGAGCGTTTGAATCTAAAACCAAAAATATAACACTGTGCAGCCATGTCCCAAAAAAACGAAACCGCTGTTTTAGCATTATCGCTCCTAATTACGATCGGGCTAGCCGGCACAGGTATTTGGTGGCTGACAAACCGCGGCGGCATCAATCCCGGAGGTTCATCACCCCAAAATCCGACAGTTTCCAAATCCCAGACGGGCAATTCCCCGCAGTCAGAGCAAGCAATTGGGCAGCGTCTGAGTGCCGGACAAAAACTGTTGATTTCCGATCGAGCAACCACAACCAAACAAGCAGCAATACAGGCTTACGCATCTGGAAACTATAACGCAGCTATTTCCGATTTACAAGCTTCGCTCAAAACCAATCGCAACGATCCCGAAGCACTAATTTACCTCAACAACGCCCGCACCGGCGATCGAAAATCCTACACAATTGCCGCAGCGGTTCCCATTGGTACGGATATCAATGCCGCTTTAGAAATTCTGCGGGGTGTCGCTCAAGCTCAAAATGAAATCAACGAAAGCGGTGGCATTAACGGTACTCCATTAAAAGTGCTAATTGCTAACGACGACAACAACCCAGAAATTGCTTCGCAAATTGCCAGCGCTTTGGCAAATAACTCGGAAATTTTAGGAGTAATCGGACATTTTGGTTCCGACACCACCCTAGCAGCCAGCAAGATTTACCAGCAAAATCAATTAGTAGCAATTTCTCCGACAAGCACGTCAGTCCAGCTTTCAGGAATTGGCAGCGATATATTTCGGACAGTACCGAGCGATAGGTTTGCAGCTAATGCTCTTTCGCGCTATATGCTGACCAAATTGCAAAAGCAAAAAGCGGTGATATTTTTTAATTCTGCTAGCAGTTACAGCAAATCTTTAAAAGATGAATTTACGACGGCAGTTTACGGAGATGGCGGACAAATAGTATCGGAATTTGACTTGGCTAAGGGCAATTTTAATGCTGCCGAGAGCGTTAAAAGCGCGATCGCCCAAGGAGCAGAAGCGATCGTATTAGCAGCCGATACAGCCACGCTAGACAAAGCTTTGCAAGTAGTGCAAGTAAACGCCCAACGCCTGCCATTACTAGCAGGAGACAGCGTTTATACTGCTAAAACACTGCAAGTCGGCGGCGCAGCAGCCACAGGTATGGTGCTGGCTGTTCCTTGGCACATTCTCGCAGATCCGCAGTCAAACTTTCCTCAAACATCCAAACAACTTTGGGATGCAGAAGTGAGCTGGCGCACGGCTTTAGCCTACGATGCGACAAAAGCATTAATTGTCGGTTTAGAGCGCGATCCGACTCGTACAGGCATTCAAAAAGCTTTATCAGCCTCAGATTTTTCAGCAACAGGAGCATCGGGCCCGATTCGATTTTTACCTTCGGGCGATCGCAATCGAGCAGTTCAGTTAGTAACAGTTAAACCCGGAACTCGCAGCAGTTACGGTTACGATTTTGTGCCGCTACCCGCTTTGTAAATTGTATTGAAAAAGGCAGAAAATACCTATTCCAAAAATCAAAAAATCTCTTGAAATTATCGGCGTTTATCTGCGTTTATCTACCTGACATCTGCGATTGACTTATCAGTCAAAGATTTATGCCAGAAGTCTAGCCAATTGTATCTAAACTTGCGAAACCCCGATCGCCCTAACCGATCTGTTTCTCTCAAAAACAGCCCTCGGTTTCAAAGCAATTCTCAACAACAGCCACAGCGATCGCCATTCTCCGGGAGTTTCTTGCCGCTGCCACTGGCCGGGGCGACAGTACAGCATTTCGATCAAACAGCGGCGCTGACTAACACTCAGGCGATCGAAGGCTATTCGCACAGTCGGAAATTCCGCAACAGTGCACCCAGCAGCATCCCGAAAACTCGACTTCAACTGAGATCGATCGCCAACCAACTCAATTTTAGCCACAGGAATAAAACATTTCTCTTCCATAATTTCCAGAGTCGCCGACTCGCAATCAATCAAAAACGCTCTCAAACTAGCCTCAGTGTCCAACTTTAGAACAGGCGGCGCAAGCCAATTTCTCGCTTTGACTGCTGTGGGAGCGATCGCTCTTATTTTACCCTGCGATAAACTTGTTTGAACAGCATAGTTGGGCAACATTTCTGCTGCGGCAAAACTCTCATTACCTTCTTTACCTTTCACCGCAAAACTCGGTCGCTTTGTCAGAGCAACTTCAGCGCCACTTTCCGAAATTACAGTAGTTATTCCCCACAAAGTTTCACCGCCCACATTCAATTGTACAACCCTCCGCAAATTGAACCATTCATAAATATCAGGCTTAGGAATATCCACCAAAATCAGCAGCGCTATCCCCAGCATCAACAGATTATAAACGCTCCAAATCCAGCCCAAACTCACACCTTTTAACAAATCAGCAGTCTCGGATACTGTCTGTACGCTGCTCCAGTTTCTAACTAAATTAATGTTTAAATTGTGCCACAAGCTGAATGCTGTGGCGGCGAACAAAACAATCAAAGGCCATCCCAAATTCCAGTTGAAATTAAAGCGATCGCTTGCTATTCCCTTCGGTGTCACCTTAAACCCTTTATCAAAGGGATTGAGCATGGCACTCATCACCGTTACTGCTAAAGGAATACACTGAACAAACGAGTATACATCCGAAAGCAAAGCCGATCGCGATCTGCGGTTCAGCCAAGAAAACACCGTAACTTGCACCAAATAGTAAGGTAGGAAAAAGTACAGCAATTCCCGCGCATTTGTTCGCAAAGGAATTATGCCCAGAAACGAATAAGCTAAAGGCATCAACAGAAACAAAACCCTGGTTAAACTGGTAAACCAGTGCAGCAATCCTTCCAAATGAGACAGCCTTTGTACGAATCTGAGTCCGCGAATTGTTAAAGGATTGGAATTAATAAAAAATGCCTGAAGCGTACCTCGCGCCCAGCGCACCCTTTGGGTTAGATGAGCCTCTATATTTTCGGCCGCCAAACCCGCGCTTAATTTTTCATCTAAATAAACTAAGCGGTAGCCGGTTGCTGAGAGCCGAATTCCGGTAAAGTAATCTTCGCAGACTGAATCTGTGACAAAGCCTCCCACTGCTTGTAGGGCGCTGCGTCTCACGACAAAAGATGTACCGCAACAAATCACGCTGTCGGCGCTGTCTTTGATTATTTCAATTTGTCTGTAAAATACTTCTTCTTCCGGGGCAAGCACGTTTTCTAAACCTAAGTTGCGGGCGATGGGATCGTGGTTGTAAAAGCTTTGCGGTGTTTGAACGAGGGCGATTTCGGGATTCTGAAAAAACCCTACTGTTCTGGTTAAAAAGTTTTTAGTGGGGATAAAGTCGGCATCGAAAACTACAATTAGTTCTCCATCTGTTAAAGCTGTGGCGTGATTGATGTTTCCCGCTTTGGCGTGCAGATTGTCGGGTCTGGTTATATACTCGCATCCCATTTTTTTTGCCAGCAATTTGATTTCAGGGCGCTTGGTATCGTCAAGCAAATATACTTTTTTGTGGGGATAATCTAAAGCTTGACAGCCGATGACTGTGCGCCGCAAAATAAAAATTGGTTCGTTGTAAGTTGGAATCAAAATATCGACTGTTGGGGCAAATTTTCCCTCTGTAACTGCAACGGCCATGCGATCGGCTTCCCGGCACCTATCTTTGACTCCGATCATTAAATACAGTTGAATGCTGCTGGTGAAAACCATTAACATTTCTAGGAAAAACAGCCCTAAACTAAATATACCGTTGAGGGGATCGCTTAAATTTAGGGTGGCTAGCGATCGCCACAAAACGTAGCGAATCGTTAAAGCCAAAACTATTGCAACTACCACAGCCCGCGATCGTTTCTGCGGTTGAGGCGAAATTTTCATTGCAGCTAAAGCGACCGAGACGAGCACGACAGTAGGCAATAACAAATACATCTTGCTCGCATCGGGGACTTGCAGCCACACAGGCGGGTTTTTCTGCCAAGTGTCGATTGTGGCAAAAATGCCGCTGACCGTGCCTTCACGGGCAAACCAGGCTCCGGCGATCGCGCCTGCGAAAGCAACCGCCCCCAAAACGACTAGGGTTGCCGCTGGCATTCGCGAAATCCCCCAAAAGCGGTGTTTCAAGTATTGAAGGTCAAATCTTGAAGTTGTCATATAATGTGAAATTCCCGATCGTGCCTGCAAAAGTCAGGGTTTTCTGCTGTCGGCTTCCTAATCCCGTGGAAAATGCTGACACACCCCACTTAACTATAATTTACATTTTTTAACATTCTGACAATTTAATGGTAATTCATCTTGCTTCTTGGTGGCAAACCGCTCGGCAAGCCCAATCCTGGCCCAGTATAGCAACAGATCCTTTAGATTGTGGGCGATCGAATAACTAGAATAAAATTCCTTTGTAAACGAGGAATTGGATAAAATCCGAATCCAAAGCAAGCTCAAAGGAAAAGGTAGCAGATTTATTGTTCTGAGGAATGGTGTAGATTTCAAAGAAGAGGAGCGGATTAAATCGGCTACAGTTTTAAGTCAATTTAAGCGGATTAAGCTTGTCTAGAAATTGAAAGAAGCATTAAGAGATATTTTTGAAAGTCATCATAGTGTGGAAAAAGGGGGGAAATCACTGCTTGAATAGATTAAGAAAGCACAACCGATTTACAGTGATACCCTAATTCCATTTTTCTACAGATGTGCTATAGATGAAGTCTTAGCCCCCCGAAATCGCGGGGGGTTGGGGGGGTAATATCTAGCGCTACTTTATTTCATTGGTATAACCATGCTTCGCAATCATATCGATGGAGTTTGTAACTATTTCTTGAACCGAACAATGAGTGGTGTTAGGTCAGAAATCAACAATCATCTCAAAGTGATTAAGCGTCAAGCCTATGGATTTGTTAATTTTGAAAATTTTCTATCTCGACTGTTAGCTTGCTTTTCTAATTTTTCCGATCGCCACAAACCCAGAAGAACCTGAATCTTTACAAATTAGCTATGGCAGAAATTGAAACCTCGATCGATCGCCTCCCTAATCTTCAAAAAGGGTTTGTGGAAAGTTGCTCTAAACCCCCATCGCTGTTGGATGATTTTTGAAGATTGGGGAGGTTTTTTACCTCTCAATTGTATTGAATTTTGTACATTTGAAATAAGTCGCCGCTTTGCTTTTTTACTACTTTAGCGCCCGCAGCTTTTATCAGTTTTTCCCAGTCTTCTATTGTCTCTAAAAATACTTCCCCTGCTCGATAAGTTTCCAAAATTGCCCAGTCTTCTGCTAGAGGTGCATTGGGGTTGAGAACATCAAATACAAAGTGACCGCCCGGTTTTAAAACTCGCTTGACTTCTCCCATAACAATATTCCAATAGTCTATGGGATAGTAACAGCTAAAGCCTGTAGCAAGGCATAAATCGAACTGATTCTCTTCGTAATTCAACTTGTGGGCGGGGGCCCATTCTACGCCTTTGAACAGCTTAGAATTGAGCTGGGGGCCGCGAGCGTTTAATGCGTCTCGCGCGGCGCTGCTGATTTCTTGACCGTAAAAATATGCTTCCCACTCCCGCCAAGGGTAGATGAGAAAGCTGACTCCGCAGCCAATGTCTAGACAGCGCTGGTTTTTTTGAGGTTTGGCAATTTTCCAGAAGGGAGATACTGTTTTTGCTTGGAGGGTTCCGGCGACTGATTCTAGGAAAATTGGCATTGCTTCGACTTCTTCGGGTAGGGCGAATGCTTCTCCTTGATATTCGCGATCGAACCGAGTGGCTACTTGCGACAGTAAAACTTGCCAGCTATCTGATTTTCCTTTGGCAAACCAAGTCTGCTCTTGACCTGCAACTGGGTGCTCCGACTTTTTAGACATTCTTGGATTACCTTCTAGAGCCTTTGAGTGCTTTTGTAAAGTTTTGACGGTAAGGCTTATTAAAAATTAACGCGGGCCACAACAAAGACAGTTTCATGCGGTTTGCAAAACTTCTGTCGAAGTTAGTGCGATCGAAACCGTTCCAAAATTTCCAAATACCGCCGCCGTAAGCGACTAGCAACACCAATCCAATTAACGGTTCCATTCAATAACCTCCTAAACGACTGATTGGATTGTCAATTACCATCATCAATCGGAGTACCGATATGATGAGGGCTTGTGTCTATGCTCCACCGCAACTCTGAAAACCTTTGCAGGATATCAGCTTTGGTTTCATTGCGCGACACATCGGGGGATACTGACAAGCTCCCCGTACTCGTCCAGTCTTGCCGGACAAGCAACGTTCTCATTGCAATATTTCTGCTTCCCACCAAATCAGCGTGTAATTCATGTCCACAACATTCACAGCGAAACATTAGTCCCTTGTTTGGTCGATTAGCCTTTGAGGTATGTCCACATTTTGGACAACTCTGGGAAGTATAATGTGCTGGAACTTTAGTTGCTAGACTGCCAACCAAATTAGCTTTATAATCGATATAGCCGTGCAATTCGGCAAATGACCATTTAGCTTTGTTTCGATTAGCTTGGCGCTGTTTCTTGCTTGCCGAATTGCCAGACTTGGATTTTGTTCTCTCACGGATTCCGGTCAATTCCTCCAATCCAATCAAGCTGTTAGGCTTGGCAATTTCTTTACTGATTTGGTGATTCACATCAGCGATAAACCGTCTCTCCCGTCCTGATAAAGCGATTAATCGTCGCTTCGCCGAACGGGTGTCTTTACGCTGTAGACTCCTTCGAGCCTTTTGATATTGATTGGCCTTGTGCCGAGATGCTTTCCCAGAGTAGAATGTAGACTTATTACTTAAATCCGTTTCTACTGCAAAGTATCTCATCCCAACGTCTACACCAGAAATTCGGGTGATACTTATTGGATTGATTTCTGGTAGTTCAACCTCAAGGCTTACCATTAAATAATAAATCTTGGAAGAACGCTGGTAGACAATCTTTGCTGCACCAATATTAGGACAGACCTTGATCAAGTCTAAATGCTTGTTCCACCCTTCGTAAGGCACAACAATGCGACCATTTAACGTTCCAATGCTGACTTGTTGGTCAGATTTGAACGTGTAGTCTCGCTGATAATTCAAAGTTACAGTCCGAGATGCGTATTTTGGAGCTTGATCGAGCCCTTTAAAACGCTTCTTGGTGTATCCTTTTTTAATAGCTTCATTGTTCTGCTTAACTTTCGCCGACAAGGATTTAAAGGTTGCAGCCACTTGTCTAGGAACGTTACACGCCATCTGTGCGCCTAATTTAAACTCGGAGCGCAGGTGGTTGTAGACAAGCTTTTGCAATTTAGTGCCATTACTGGAACTGCTGTCGCCGAAAGCGACCATAGCACTATAGTTCAAGGCATCACGATAAGCCAACGCAGTATCGCGCACCGCCAAGTTCTGTTCGGCGGTGAGATTCAGCTTTAACTTGGCGGTGATAACTTGGTTCATGGTTTCACTAGGTTCTGAAATGAGTATAACTCGTGAAACTATAAATAACTACCTTGTTACAAATCTTGTTCGTTCACTCATGCACCGCGCCGAGAGTCGAACGCTACGCTTATCGATTTAATATGCGGCACAATCGCAAGCCTCACGCGCTTGTCCGACCCGCCACCAACCGAGGCGGTATGGTGGGGGAATCCTGCTGTTCTAGTTGAGTTAGCTAGGCAAGGCTCTACTGATTCATTTACGCTGAACATATCTCAACACTGCTGAACAATGATGGATGTGTAACCATAGCTTTGCCGCAAGCGGTAAAGGAGGAATCCCTCAAAGTTATAGGCCATAGCCTATAACGCTTTCAATACCTATTTTTACGTCTTGGTTTTGACGCTGGTTTGTCTTAATTGAGTGGTCGATATATCACCACTCAAACGAACCAGGCACGGTACAATACCGATCTCTTTGATTTTACCAAAACGTGATAACCAAGCGCGATTATTTCTATTGCGCGGATAATCACTGTAAAATTCAGCAAATCAATCGACAGGACTAAAGTCTTAATCTATCATTTATCTGACGGCTTGGCGCAGGGATTCCCGTAGCAATTCCACCTTCAGCTAGATACCTCAAAATAGCTGATGGTGGGAAGCTTAAAAATATAGTAGAAGGAAGAAGGAAGAAGGAAGAAGTCCGAGGGAAGAAGGAAGAAGGAAGAGGGAAGAAGGAAGAAGGCTATAACGGCTTCGCGAGCGGGTAAAAAGAAGTCCGAGGGAAGAAGCAATATTCAGTAAGGGTTTGAGCAATTGAGAACGCCCTAAATGTCGGGCGCGGTTGCTATAACAGCTAGGAAATAGCTTTCAGGGTGCTAGCAAGAAGCGACTTTTTCTAAAAGTCGAGGCGGCAAATCCTGATTCGGTTGAAATTCGGTTGCTGTTGGCGGACGACCTCGCTTTTGGGGATTTCGCAGGCGTGCAACTACTTAAAGATAATTAACTAAGAATTGATAGCGGTGCCCCACAGGTTACAGCAAGCAAACTTTTTCTAGCGGACAATGACGGTAGATAGCTTTCAAAGCAAGGAGGATTTTATGCGTGCAGTGCTGATGGCTGGGGGGTCGGGAACGAGGCTCAGACCCCTGACGTGCGATTTACCCAAACCGATGGTGCCGATTCTGAATCGCCCGATCGCAGAACACATTATCAATTTGCTAAAAAGGCATCACATTACCGAAGTTATTGCTACCCTGCACTACCTTCCTGATGTGATGCGCGAATATTTTACTGATGGGGCAGAGTTTGGCGTTCAAATGACTTACGCTGTGGAGGAAGACCAACCGCTGGGTACGGCTGGTTGCGTCAAAAATATTGCTGAATTACTCGATCGCACTTTTCTGGTGATTAGCGGCGACAGCATCACAGACTTCGACTTGACAGAAGCGATCGAATTTCACCACCGCAAGCAATCCAAAGCCACGTTAATTTTAACTCGCGTTCCCAACCCGATGGAATTCGGGGTGGTGATTACCGAGGAAAATTACCGCATCAGCCGCTTTCTGGAAAAGCCCTCTAGCAGCGAAATTTTCTCCGATACCGTCAATACGGGAATCTACATTTTAGAACCCGAAGTCTTGGACTACCTGCCGGCAAATCAGGAGTGCGACTTCTCGAAAGACTTGTTTCCGCTGCTGCTGGAAAAAAACGAGCCGATGTACGGTTACGTGGCCGAGGGTTACTGGTGCGATGTGGGACAGCTTGATGTTTACCGCGAAGCTCAATACGACGCGCTGCGAGGAAAAGTCAAGCTGGATTTGAGTTACTACAACGAAGTTCGATCGGGGCTTTGGGTAGGTCAAAATACTTTTATTGACGATAGCGCGATCGTCGAAGTACCGGCGATGATCGGTAATAATTGCCGGATTGCAGCCCGAGTTAAAATCGATGCGGGTACAGTAATCGGAGATAACGTGACAGTAGGGGCCGACGCTAACCTCAAACGTCCGATCGTCTGGAACGGAGCAATTATCGGCGAAGACGCTCACATAACAGCCTGCGTGATTTGCCGCAGTACCCGGATAGACAGGCGCGCCCACATCCTCGAAGGCGCTGTGGTCGGTTCAATGTCGATCGTGGGAGAAGAAGCACAAATCGGCCCTTCCGTGCGCGTCTGGCCGAGCAAAAATATTGAATCCGGCGCTTTGTTAAATCAAAATTTAATTTGGGGAGAACAAGCTAAGCGAAATTTATTCGGTCAGCGCGGCGTTCAAGGACTGGCCAATGTGGATATTACCCCGGAATTTGCGGTGAAATTGGGTGCGGCTTACGGCTCGACTTTGAAACCGGGGACTTCGGTATCGGTTTCTCGCGATCAGCGCAGTATTTCGCGGATGGTTTCGAGGTCTTTGATTGCGGGTTTGATGTCGGTGGGAATTAATGTGGTCAATTTGGAATCGACGGCTATTCCGATCGCCCGCACCGTTACATCTACGATCTCAATTGCCGGTGGGATTCACGTTCGCATTTCGCCCGATCGCTCCGACCACATTTTAATTGAATTCTTTGATATCAAAGGCATCAATATTACCAAAGGAGCTGAGAAAAAAATCGAGGGCGCTTATTTTAAGGAAGATTTACGCAGAGCTCTAATTCCCGAAATTGGAGAGATGTCGTACTTTAACCAAGCTCTCGAAATTTACAACCGAATGTTTGAGCGGCAGATGAATGTTGAAGCAATACGCTACAGCAATTCTAAGGTGGTAATTGATTATGTTTACGCGGTTTCGGGAGCAGTTCTACCGCAAATGCTCGCCAAGTTCGGCTGCGATGCGGTGGTGCTCAATGCGAGTCTCAAGCAGACTTCTCTGAGCAATGGGGAACGGGAATATTTGCTCGACCAACTCGGCCGAGTGGTGAAAGCACTCAGCGCTAATTTTGGGGTACAGGTGTCGGCCAATGGCGAACAGCTCATTTTGGTAGATGAGTCTGGGATAGCGATTCGTGGGGAAATGCTGACGGCGCTGATGGTAAATTTGATGCTGACTGCTAATCCGAAAGGTACAGTAGTAGTGCCGGTGAATGCGTCTTCGGCGGTGGAGGCGATCGCCCGCCGCTATCAAAGCAAGGTAATCCGTACTAAGGCCAACCCAACGGCTTTGATGGAGGCCGCTAACAGGAACCCGAATGTAGTTTTGGGCGGTAGCGGCAGTATGGGTTTTATTTTCCCGCAGTTGCATCCGGGGTTTGACGGAATGTTCTGCATAGCTAAAGTGATAGAAATGATGACGATTCAGGAGCGATCGCTCGGACAGATCAAAGCCGAACTTCCCCGCGTCACCCACCGCAGTTACAGCGTCCGCTGTCCCTGGACTGTCAAAGGTTCCCTGATGCGGCATTTAGTAGAAACTCATGCGCCCGATCGTTTAGAATTAGTAGATGGAGTGAAGATTTTTAACTACAGCGACGACAATTGGGTATTAGTTTTGCCCGATGCTAGCGAACCCACAGTCCATATCTTCGCCAACAGCGAAGACCGAGATTGGGTATCGGAAACTTTGAAGGAGTACCGCGCTTTCGTTCACGATTTTGTCACTCAAACCGAGGCTGCGGTTCTCCAAGATACCTTTGGTCGTAATGAATAATTGGTAGTGGGGAATTGATAGTGGGGAATTGGGAATTGGGAATAGAAAATTGGCAATTGGAAATTGCTAACAACTAATAGCTAATAGCGCAGAAAAATTAACAGATAAAATTCTTAAAATTACAATATTTTCAGAAACACCTCTGCGTTTATCTGCGTTAAAAGCTGTTTTATTGTCGTTAAAAATTTATATAATTGTTAGTCTAACAATCCTGAATTCGCAATTGCGACCGCCAATTTTCCATCAACAAATACCAACGATATCCTGTCCGCTCGATTGAGGGCAATAATATTCGTCGTCGTTCTATAGCGGACGGTCGTCCGCTATAGAACCCATTTGAGATCTATTCTGCGTGAATCTCAGAAACCGGGTCGATCTCTATATTTCTCGTCACCCAACCAAAAACTCCAAGAATACCCGGTTTATCGCCATGAGCGTAAATCTCAGAAACCAGTTTTTCTCTAT
This sequence comes from Tychonema sp. LEGE 07196, assembly GCF_963890365.1. Taxonomy (NCBI): domain Bacteria; kingdom Bacillati; phylum Cyanobacteriota; class Cyanophyceae; order Oscillatoriales; family Microcoleaceae; genus Tychonema; species Tychonema sp. LEGE 07196. Next base: position 18,711 of record NZ_CAWPRX010000217.1, read on the forward strand.
ATTTCTAGTCACCCAACCCAAAAACTCAAAGATGTCAAATGGGTTCTATACGGCTGCGGACGACCGTCCGCACTGCGAACCGTTTTTGTTATAATAATCTAAAGTACGCGATCCGAATCCAATTTCCAATTTCCAATTTCCAATTCTCAATTCCCAATTACGCAAAGATAACAGATGAATAGCTGCATTTTAATGGCGGAAATAATTCAACAACCGCAACTCCGTTATACTCCTGACAATCAAGTTCCAATCGCTGAGATGCTGGTGCAGTTTCCCGGCCCAAAACCTGAAGATCCGCCTGAGCATTTGAAGGTGATAGGATGGGGAAGTTTGGCTCAAGAAATTCACGAAAAATATCGCGAGGGCGATCGCGTGATTATTGAAGGCCGGCTGGGTATGAATACGATGGAAAGAGATGGTATTAAAGAAAAGCGCGCTGAACTGACCGCCCAAAGAATTTATACTCTCGGCGCCGATGCGATGAGTGCTGCACCAGCAGCTAGAAGCGCCCCGGAACCGACTCAAATTCGCGATACAGTCCCGGCTAATGTGCCGAGCAATGTGGTTCCCATGAGTTCCCGAGGTCGCAGTTCTAGCAGCCCTCAAAGCCCTGCTAACCGCCCGTCTAGCTCGGATTGGAACTCGCATCAGTCTTCTTCTGAGTCCGATCGCCAGTCGGGTTCATCTAACGAAGCTGACAATCCCGATTACGATCCGATTCCTTTTTAATCACAGCCGTAGGGTGCGTCACTTTCGGGTTGTTCCAGACTCCGCCGGAATGTTGAGAGTGACGCACCATCTATCTTTGACTCCGACGATCGCACAATTTCCACTCCAAAAACGCGAGCAAACTGTGCCACAACGATCGATCGCACTCGATCGACCTCAATTCCCGGTATAAATTGATCTAAACTGCCAACGGGTCGATCGGCAATCCCGCAAGGTACGATTTGCCCAAAACCTGTTAGATCCGGGCAAACATTTAAAGCAAAACCGTGCATCGTAATCCAGCGGCTGACTTTAATCCCGATCGCCCCCACCTTGGTACCATCCACCCAAACCCCAGTCATACCCGCAACCCGCGAACCCTTCAGCCCGCAAACTTCCAACACTCCCAGCAGCACTTCCTCCAACTGTCGCAAATACCAGTGCAAATCCTGCTGGTGACGGCGCAAATTTAAAATTGGATAGCCCACCAACTGGCCCGGACAGTGGTAAGTCACCTCACCGCCCCGCTCAACTCGGTGCAATTCCGGCTGACTGCGATCGGGGTCAAATTTCAGAAATTCCAACTTCGAGCCCAGCCCCAAAGTGTAAACCGGCGGATGTTCCAGCAAAATCAGCACATCAGGCAAATCAGGATTTTCCCGGCGCTCTTGCACCAGTTTTTGCTGGATTTCCCAAGCTTGGGAGTAAGGTACTTGTCCCCAATCGAAGAGCAAGCAGGGTTGTGCATTTAGGTTTTGAGGGATAATAGGGGAAAGCATGAAAAAAATCAATAGTGTTTTTACGGAATATTGGTGCAGTTTAAATCAAGAATTGTCAACATATAAAAAAGATTTGAAAGAAAAGTGTTTTGTTTAATACATAATGCTATTGTATAAACTATACCCAAGTTACAGAAGGGAGGGAGCTCTATGAAGCTTGTTATCCAGGGTAAAAATATAGAAATCACCGATGCGATTCGCGAGTACGTCAACCAAAAGATTGAAAAGGCAGTTAGCCATTTTCAAACTTTGACTACAGAAGTCGATATTCATCTATCGGTGGCTCGTAACCCCAGGATCAATCCTAAGCAGACTGCTGAGGTGACAATTTATGCTAACGGTAGCGTGATTCGGGCTGAAGAAAGCACGGAAAGCCTTTATGCCAGCATCGATTTGGTTGCCGACAAGATCGCTCGTCAACTGCGGAAATTTAAGGAAAAACGCCACGACAACAAAATCCAGAGTAGTCCCAAAACAATTGCGGTAGTTGATGAACATCCTGTAGCAGCGGATTTGATTGGCGATCGAACTCCCGAACTTCCTGCCGAGGTAGTGCGGACTAAGTATTTTGCCATGCCTCCAATGACTGTGCAAGATGCTTTGGAACAATTGCAGGTTATAGATCACGATTTCTATATGTTCCGCAATGCGGAAACAGACGAAATTAACGTGCTCTACGAACGCAAGACTCACGGTGGCTATGGAGTTATCCAACCGCGCAACGGCAACGGTAATAGCAAAAATAGCAAAACAGCCGAAAGCGCTGCACATTAAAAATCTAGTGTTGGGAAAAGCTAGATAATTTCTAATTGTTAATGGCTGCAAGTCGTTAGCAAAAAAAAACTAAAGTCCTCACTACAAACCTTTCGTTCGTAGTAAGGACTTTAGTTTTTTATGGGTTTTTCTACCTAGCTTTTAATAGCTTCCAAAGTCTTCAGCGCTTCCGAAACGTGAGCCTTAAAATCCAACATCGAGTCAAAAATATGCTTGACAACCCCTTGTTTGTCAATGACATAAGTTACTCTACCGGGCATAATCCACATTGTTGCTGGAACGCCGTATAATTGCCGAACTTTATTACCAGTATCGCTCAACAGTGTAAATGGTAACTGATATTTTGACGCAAATTTATCGTGGGATTGTTGCGAATCATCGCTAATCCCAATTACTTCTGCACCTGCGTCTTTGAAAACTTCGTAACTATCCCGAAAAGCGCAAGCTTCCGCCGTGCATCCCGGTGTATCGTCCTTCGGGTAAAAGTAGACGATGACGTTTTTTTGACCTCGAAAATCCTTCAGGCTGACTGATGCGCCAGTTTGCGAAGTTAAGGTAAAATCCGGTGCCGTATCTCCTACTTTGACTGCCATATTTGTTTGACTGAGTAACACTGTTTACAGAAATTTTTAACTTTTGTTATTGTACAGTTTTTTACAGCCCAATAGGTTTTCGACCGGCATACTGCAGGGTTTTACCCCCCGTCTTGCTTGGACAAAATCAAATTGAGCGCGTTCAACTCGTTGGAACTCAAAAGATACTTATCGGTAAACATCTTTTCCCGGCTTTGTTCTAAACTGTAGCTTCTAAACACGATAAACGGGAATTCGCGATACTTGTGCCCGATCGGGATTATACTGTCTATCGGATAGGTCGATCGCACGGCAGCCGACAAAATATCCCGAAACATCAGATCCTCGGGTTCCTCCAGCTTGGTGTCAGCAAAATATTCCTGCATCTCCTCGCCGCTGACAAAAGCAAACAAAGGTATAGCATAATAGCGATCGAACTGCTGGCTTTGCTGCTGGAAATACTGAGTTTTCTCCACATCGCCGCTGAGAAATTGCAAAAGCTCGATCGCACCTCCTCTAATTGCCGATTTTACATTCTCAGGAGAGGATTTACTATTTGCGATCGTCTCCATTTTTTTCAGCAACTGATTCTCCAAACATTTCTTAATTTCCCCATTCAGCCGCATCTGATAGTTTTCGTTCAAACTTTTATCAGCCAAAGGAACTAATAACAAACTTCCCAAAACATGACCAATCTCCAGATTGCCCCAACCAAGCAAACCCTCAAGAGGATTGCACGCCTGCAAAAACTTCCGATTAAAATCCTCCCGCATTTCCAAGTAAGAATTGCCCTTTCCACGAGACTCCTCAGAATTTGGCAAAACAAACTCCCCGCGACTTAAAAGCTCCTCCAGCCCCTCATAAACCTCCTTAAGATACACATTCTGGGGGTGGCTGCGGTGTTCGCTTTTCAAAACCTTAATTAGACTCGCCATCTTGCTGCTAAAAGTGTCGCCCACCGCCGAAATCGACTTACCGCCAATCGGAATCATCAAAAACTTTTCCCTACCCAAATATCCGTATCCCAAAATCCGCGTCATCACCGCAGTCTTCAGAATCAGCAGCAAATTCAACAAACTCAACTTGCTTTCCTGTAGCGAAAGTTCCGCATCATCAGCATAGTAAAATGCCGTATCAGACAAATAAAAAACCAACTCCTTAGCTTCACCATCCAGCGTCTTACCATCATCATCTTCCCCGCGCCCCCGATAAATTACCTGAATCACCTCCATCAGATTTTTCTCAATCTGAAAGCGGGGAATATCTACTAAAATATGCTTAGTTTTCGGGAAAGACAAGCCGCGACTTCCCGATGCAGTCATGAAAATTACTTTAACTGTGTTTTTGCACTTTTGTATCTGCTGTTTTTCCTCTTCCGAGATATTCGCGTGCACTTCCAGATAATCGGTATAGCGCTTAAATTCCCGCTGATTTTGGATTTTCTCGATCAATTCTGCCAATCTTCGCTTATCCTGAATGTAAACAATAATTTGTTCCACACCAGGTATTGCTAATCGGCGATCGATATCTGCAACTATTTCCGCTTGCACAGATTTCACTAAATTATTCTTAAGATGCAAGGAAGTATCTTCAGTGAATTTCACAGCCTCTACAAAAACCTTATAAATTATATCTAAACTGCTAGCGGGATAGGAATTCGTATTGATGACAGTAGCAGCCAACCGTTTAAATTCAAAAGGAACAACCTGTAAAGGCGGGATTTCCTCAGCATTTTTTGGCAGTTTTTTGAAATATATTTTATCCGGTTCCGGCGAAGTATCGCTGAGGTGTTGTTTGATGACATCCGGGTCAACAATCGAAGCATCTGCTACAATAATTTTAGTATTAAAACCGTGTTTTGGGTCGTGCAACTGATATTTGTTAACCAGCTTGCCAATTCCGTGCAGAAACTCAACCCCGCCGTCGTCTCCGGTAATTTCATCTATCATGATGAAGATGTGTTTGATCCGGCTGGATATTTCTTGCATTTTAGCAGGAATGACTTGTTTATTCTGTTTGTTGTAAGTATCTTGAAATATCTTTTCTAAATGCTGGAGAGTATTTTGATTGGTTTCTGTCACCTTCAAAGATTGGATAGAAACCGCAGCTACGATATTGTGCGATGTCTGGCAGCGAATCAGCGAATGTATTGCTTGAGAAACGCTATTTAGCACTCCATTAGTCTTAGGATTACTAGGTTTAATTACCGTTTCTCCCTTTTTTTCGAGTTGCGGCTTGTGATATTGCTCCCGCAGTTTTTCAGCGCCGTTTTTGATAAAGCTAACAGTTGTTTGCTGGAAATCTTGGTGATAGTTATTTGCTGCGTAATTGACGGTGCATTTTCCTGCATTGTTGGCGATAATGTCGGCACTCGTGTTTATACAAAACAAGCTGTCGTCGCACAATAAACCTGTTTGGCGATCGATAAATTTTTCGATAATATCTAAATTAACTTGCTTGCGGGGACTGACGTAAAGAAATAGAAACCCATCGTTTACATGAGTTTTCAGAAAATGTGCGATCGCCGTTGTTTTCCCAATTCCCGGATTCCCCGTTAAAAAAATATAAACTTCCTCAGATTGCAGCGATTTCGCAATCAATTCAGCATGAGCGTTTCTCAGATGCAGCCCGCGAGAAATTCCCAAATCATCTGCCAATTTATCTGATATAATATCTAGGGAGCTGACAAAGTTATCGATTCGCTCTGCATGACATACAGGTGTCGAACTTTTGCCGATTGTTAACAAAGCATCAACAAACTTTTTGCCTTGCTGAAAACTGCGAGCCGCGTTGTATTGAATTGTATCTAAAACATCAGCGCGAGCATCGCTAATTTCTTCTTTTCGAGTTTCGTGCTTGTAAATTTTGGCACAAGTCGCTAAGAGGTCAATTTTATCATTGCGGAGGGAAATTGCGTTAATTGTGCGATCGCTATAACCGACAACATTCAACAAAACCTCAGCACCAGCCGGAATAATATTAGTTGTTTGCAGAAAACCGTAAAAGCTATCAGCGTAGCTACCCGCTTGAATCAACTTAGTGCTTTCCTTATCTTTATACTTAAAAGCCGTAAAATAGCGGCTTAAATCCTCCGAAAAATTTATCCCTAAAGTGCTTGTATCGATTCGCAAATTAGAAAAAACACTTTTCGATCGCAAATAGCTAATTTCTGCGAGCAAAGACTTCCGCATCACCTCTATTTCGTTCAGATTCTCGACTTTTCCCGAAACAAACGGGGGAGCAAACACAGATAAATCAACGCACAGAATTCTAAAATCTCTACCATTCTGCAACAAAATCAGCGTATCAGCTTGCAAAAACTCGCCTTTTTTCGAGTAGCGGCGGATGTACCGATTAATTTCCTCCTCCGATAAACTATGACTGGCAGTTTTTAACTGAGATAATACCTGTTTAAACCCTGCATTTTGATTTTCTTTATTATAAGTTCTAATACTGTTAGCATCGCTAAAACTGCACTGACAGTACAAAATTTGCGCTCTGTTTAAATTCCATCCCGTAGATTTGAGATACTCCCGAAAAAAATTCAACCCACCAATAAAGCCTTTTTGAACAAAAAACAAGCTCCATTTCTCAACAATTTTAGCATCTAAACTAGCCAGCAGATTCGCTTCCCTAGTAATTTCCGCCATCATCTTTGGCAACTTGAGTTGCTGCAAATCCAATCGATAATAATCTCCAAAATTGTGAGCTATCTTTTCTCGCTGAATATATGCCAAAATCCCAATATTGAAGCCAACCTCAAACAGCCGTCCAAAATCTTCACCAATCATTATTGTGTACCTCCCTCGCTGACATTCAATACTTCTCTTACCTTATTCAAAAAAGCCAAAGAATTAAAATCCGCACTACCGCCAGCATGACTGAATACCGACAAGGCACCAACCGATTCATCGCCAATAATCCGCTCGTAAGGATCGAGTTTTAAACTAATATTGTGACGGGCTTCATACCGAGAAAAGTGAAACATGGTTAAATAGTGCAGCAAAGTATTTTTGATTTCACCATCATAAATCAAACCTTCGTGAATGTCTCGATCGTCCAAAACACCTCCGTATATGTGCAACAGCGTCGAGTAGGAAATCACACCGTTATAAAAATTTTTCTCCTCCTTAACTTTAATGCCGTTAAACAAGTTAAAAAACATCACAGCTTGTTGATTGGTATCAGCAAACAAATTTTCCAGCTCCATTGTATCTTGAATGTAAAAAGATTTTCCTTTATCGCCTAGGAAACTGCGAACATAGTATTTATCAAAAAATATCGGATAAATTTTAATATCCCGCCGCTCTCCTTTCAAAGTTCGGAGCAATTTTTTGGACATGAAAGACAATTCCTCATCTTCATCAGTCTTGGTAATGTGCAGCGTACTCATGTAAGGTGCTTGGGAAATATATGCAAAATTCCGATATCCTTGTCGGTAAAGCTGACTCATGACATCTTCCAGAATTACAGGTTCAGTATAAAGGCGGCTGACACTGTAATTCTCGGAAAGTGTTTTCAGTAATTCGACTTGAATCGTGGTGTCATCTAAGCGATTGATTCCCACAACTTCTCCAATTAAACAGGCTTGTCTTTGAAATCGGTTGCGATCGCCTTTTTTCGCATCGCTATCGCGGCTGGAAACGACAATAATTGCTAACTTGTCCAACTCAGGAGCTAGCTGCAGGTTCTCGAAATAAAACTTTTTGGGAAGGATGGAATACATGGAACTCAAACCGTTACGAATTGTGTAACGGTTTGGTGTTTTCATGATCCGAAAGCCCTGAGAAGTTGAGCGCTGTTTTTCACTCAAAATGTGAGACAATGTTTTAGAAAGCTTAGCAATAAATTCTTCTGACGGCGAAGGGTTTTTATTGTCGCCTTCGTGAAGTCTCACCATCGGAATAAATAAGTTTTTGTCGGTATTTTTCAGCAAAATTCTCAGACAGATATAAGACAGCAGCAACACGGTAAATTGATAAACAAAAATTGCCGCAGGTTGCAAACCTTTTGCACTGCTGTCTAGTCGCTTATTGTCATAGGGAAACAAGATTAATTTTGTCTGAAAATGTTTTTTGTAAATTTCTCTGGAACGAGCGGCTTTTGGTGCAAAAAGTATAGGCAAAATATCAACATCTTTGATGTTGTATTCCATGCTGAAATTTTGGCGATCCTCAGTTGGGAAATAGCGGACATCTTCTACAGTAATATTGACTGGTAGCTGACAAATAGATAGGCAATCGACACTGGGTTCTTTGACAGTAATATAATGAAGCGTTTGCTTGTAGTTTCGCTCCATAATATCATTAAAAAATTTACGCTGATTCAAAATATTGTCAATATCCTGTACTAGACCCATTTTGAGGTTGATGTGTCTTGTTTCTGTTCGATCTGGCAAAATTGTCTGCCGTTCCAGAAAGCTTCTCAACAGTTTTCTCAGATGGTTTATTTTATATTTAACATTGACTTCGTTAAACCTATTCACCAAATTTCGGAAAAGTCTCTTTTTGACTTCCTCATTATCGCGACTCAATACTGTTTTGATTAAATGCTCAAAACTAGGAATAGGATTAAACTCAAGTTCTAATTCAGGGTTATAATTTTCCGTTTGTGGAGTGTGGGGAGATGCAAAAATAAAGTGATATAAGAATGCAATTTTTAACACCTTGCGTACAAATGTTTCGGGGTTAGAATCTTCCTCAAATTCTGCTTTGTGTTCTTCACTGTCTGGATTTAGCAGGTTCAGATAATATTCAAATACGTCCTTTCCACCACGCGATTGAACTGAGTTATCGAATTTGACTTTGAGACCAAATATAAATTTACGTTCGCTTTGAGAACTGTCGGTACTTTCTCCCAAGCAACCTGCTACAATCGGAATAATTGGCAGTGCATCTAAAACTTCCGCTCTGGCAAAAATCTCTCTGTAATTAACTGAAATGCCAGCATAATTAACCTCATAATCACCATCTGTTTTATTGTCGTCGTTGATGAAATCTTCCATCAATCTGAGGCGGCGGATCAAATCTTCTAAATAGATGATGCCTGCGGTATCTGTGCTGCTGGGGCGGATGTGTTCTAGGAGATACTCCAAATAAGTAATTTTAGCTTCTTTTTGGATTTTTCCCAGAGTTTCTTTGTCTACCAGTCGGATCAATTTGTGAAAATCAGAGTCGGGATTTTTAACCATCTCATCAAGAAGATCGTTAAGTTGTTGTTTGTCATCGTTAGTCTCGGCATTTTCATTGATGTAATTTTCCAAACCTTGCTTTAGTTCTTGCTCAAAAATATCAGTATTTCGGACAGTAACTGTCAACTTGTGAAATTTTAAAGTCGCACGGCTGCCAGAACCTGAATTTTGCAAAGTTAGCCTTTCTTTTTCTAAACGAGTGTGGCGTTTGCCAAAATCGTATTTAAAGCCTAAATCTTCGCCGCTTCCGCGAAAAGAGGGTGAATCTAAAGGACTAATCAAACTAGCGATAAATTTTTCAACAGAAGTATTTTGGGGCAATTTAGAGGCTAATTGCTGTTGCAAAGATTGTTGAATTTGCCTGACTTGAGTGCCAAAATGCTCTTCGACTTGCTGCGGAAAGTAGACAGTGGCAGAGTGTGCTTGACGTTCTAAAGAACCCAAGGGTTGCCGTACTTGCATTTGGGAAATATCCGCAGCAATGGCATCAATATCAATTATTAATTGGTGGCTTTTATCCCATACTATAAATGGGTTTTTCGTCTGCAAACTTTCTAAGATTTTGTCCAGCAAATCGCTATAATCTGCTGGCACAAGTTCGTCGTCGCCTAGTCTTAAGATGTTCACCCTGTTAATTCCTTTAAAATGCTTGAATCCACTCTTTAATGTCGTATTCAGTCCAAATCCCATTTACCCAATAAGCATCGGTTTCAACTAAGTCTCGCACTGCCGTTTCGTCGGCGGCTTCGTAAATCGCGAAAACTTTTGTTAAGTCTTTGGTGGGGCCGATGGTAATCAATACTCCCGATTCTTTTTGCTTGGCAAGTCCGGCTAGGTGTGCGTCTCGAAATGGTGCGCGTTTTTCGAGAACGTCTTGGCAGTAGCTTCCCCACATTACATATTTCGTCACGGTTTTGAGCCTTAGATGAATTTGTTTACAGTTTATTGTACAACAAGAAAAGAGTTTTAAATATAAGATTAATGAACCGCAGAGGGCGCAGAGGGCGCAGAGGAAGAGAGGGGAAGAAGAGAGAGGTTTGTTGGATCGGAGGAGGCAAGTATGACTTTATTAGACATTCGTCTGCTGACAGTTCAAGAATAGGACTGGATGACGGACATTGGTGTTTTTGACGAAGATGAACGGGGAGAATTATTGGCAGGGCAGAGAGTAAAGATGGTAGCAAAAAAGAATCTGCTGTGCGACGATCGGGAGGATATTACTTGTTTAAATTATTGATTTTTCCAGTGAGTCTAGAATGCGCTTGGTGGCAGAAACCGGGTTTCTATGAATATATTGGTTGGGCGGCGGTAATTTTTGCAAGAAACCCGGTTTCTCAGTCTTTTTGACACCGCCCATACAGTTAGCTTCTCAGACTAACGCCGAATTTCTCAACTAAAACATCGCGCACTTTTTGTTGGGCTGGTTCGACATCGGTTTCGCTGAGGGTTCGATCGCCCGATCGATAAATCAACCGAAATGCTAAACTGCGTTGTCCCGCCGGTACATTGTCGCCGCGATACTCATCGAACAATTCCACCGAAGAAAGCAAACTACCAGCCGCCTTCTTCATCGCACTTTGCATCTCCACAACCGGAACCTCCATCGGTGCAAAAAATGCAATATCCCTGTCGGAAGCGGGGAAACTCGAATAACCCGCGAATTTGCGAGTCGAATTGCTCGATCGCCCTAACTCATCCAACAACACCGCCAAATCTAATTGAAACACGTAAACCTGCTCGGGCAAACTTTTTTCCTGCTGCAATTGCGGGTGTAACTGTCCAAAGATTCCCAACGGTTTCCCGTTTAACGATAGCGCGGCTGTGCGCCCCGGATGCAGCCTTGTGGGGCGGGCATCTTGCCCGCCATTAATAGGATAAACATCTTGCTTACCATCATTTTGTTGATATTCCACCGCCAAACCCAAGGCTTGAAACGCGCTTTCTAAAACGCCCTTCGCCTCAAACCAAGTCAAAGGTCGATCGCGCCCGCCCTGTTGCCATTTCCACGCCGTCGGGTCGCCGCCAATAATCCCCGCAACGGCATCTGACTCTTTCATTACATCCCCATCTTTCCAGAAAATGCGGCCCACCTCAAAACCGTTAAGCGCGCCGTTTCCCTGCTCCAAATTGTACCCAAAAGCATCAATCAAACCCGACAGCATCTCAGTCCGCAAAGCCGAATACTCGACAAACAGCGGATTAGCCAGCACAACCTGATTTTCTCCCTCAGTTTTCACCAAAGAATAGTGCATCAATTCTGTCAAACCGGCCGCCCGAAAAGCCGATCGCACATTCCGCACTTGCGCGTATTCTAGAGATAAATAACCAGGTTCCGTTTGGCTGGGCAAAGTATCGCAGAAATTGTCGTAACCGTGAAGTCTGGCCACTTCTTCAATTAAATCAATTTCCCTTTCTAAATCGCGGTAACGGTAAGCAGGAACAGTTATCGCAAAAACCCGTGCTTTTTCTGTCGCAACAACTTCGCATCCCAAGGCTGTGAGGATATTTTTCACCTCTTCCGGTTCCAAATATTGACAACCGCCAGTTTCTCCTCTTTTTAACTGCCCTAAAACCTGATTAATTCGATCCAGACGCAATTCAATCGTCCGCGAAAAACTCAAATTTTCCCCCGAACTAGCCGTTTTCTGCACCGTCGCAGCACCGCCAGCCCACTGCAAAATTAGGGCGACAGCGCGATCGCACGCCGTCGTCAAAGCCGCCTGATTCACCCCCCGTTCGTAGCGGATCGATGCCTCGCTGCGGAGGCCTTGAGCGCGGGCAGAACGGCGAATCGTTGCTTGGTCAAAAATCGCTGCTTCCAAGACCAAATTTTGCGTTCCTTCGTGAACTTCCGTGTCTTCGCCGCCCATTACCCCAGCCAAGGCTACGGGTTTGTCGCTAGCAGTAATTAACAAATTTTGCGGTTGCAAATTGCGGTTTTGTCCGTCCAATGTTTTGAAGGATTCCCCAGTTTTGGCAAAGCGCACGCCGATGCTGACATCGGAATTACCTGTGAAAGATTGTAGCCGATCGCGATCGAAAGCGTGCAGCGGTTGTCCCCATTCCAATAAAATGTAATTAGTTACATCAACCACATTATTAATCGGCCGCACACCCGCCGCCTGCAACCGCTGCTGCAACCAAGCTGGAGACGGCGCGATTTTCACACCCTCAATTTCCGTACCGATGTAAATTGGGCAGGCTTGCGGTTCCGATATTTCTACTGCTAAACCGGCGCTTTTTTTGTCCTCAATTGCAACACCACCAGCGGCGGGAATTCTCAAACTCGCCCCAGTCAGCGCCGCCACTTCCCGCGCCACGCCCACCATACTCAAAGCATCTGCACGGTTGGCAGTTGCTGTCAAGTCTAAAATCACATCATCCAAACCCAAAAGCGGGCGAATATCGCTACCCAATTCGGGATTTTCTAGCTCAAAAATGTGAATCCCCGCTGACTCCTTAGATAGTCCCAATTCCGCTAGAGAACAAATCATGCCTTCGGAAGGAACGCCGCGCAATTTAGCAGGTTTAATTTTTAAATCAATAGTCGATAAATAAGTGCCGACAACGGCGACGGGCACGTAAATATCCGCCCTCGCGTTTGGTGCGCCGCAAACAATATTCAAGGCTTCTGATTTGCCGACATCGACTTGACAAACTCTCAATTTGTCCGCGTTGGGATGCTGTTCGCAGGCGATGATTTTGCCCAATACTACGCCGTCTCCCCAAGTACGGCGGTCTTCGATTTCTTCGACTTCAAATCCTGCCATTGTCAGGGTTTCGGCTAATTCTTCTGGGGATATTGTCACATCGACCAATTCCCGCAGCCAGTTTAGAGAAATACGCATAATTTTGTCAGTAGTTAGTAGTCAGTAGTTAGTAGTCAGTAGTCATTAGTCCGTAGTCCGTAGTCCGTAGCTAGTAGGGGCGGTGCCCCCGTGCCCGCCCTCTTAGTCTTAGTCGCCATTAGTCCGTAGTCCGTAGTCCGTAGTCCGTAGTTATGAAGAAAAATCAAAAATTCTGACGGATGCCTTCTGACGGATGCCTCCTGCATTCTACCTTCTGTTGAATGCCGTTTGATGACTCTGCAGTCCCAGAATCAATTATGGCAACCTATATCACACTTGTTAAATATTGTCAATAGGGTTTGGGTATAGATAAGCACAAAAGAGCGATCGGTCTAAAGTTTGATGGCGGCTGGCGGATGAGTAGCATTCTCATTCAGAACATGAGGTATGCTAGGGATATCTAACAACGCCAAAAGCACCTAAGTTTAGAAAGACTTTACACACAAAAGGGCAACTATAGTAAGTCTTTAAACTATCTTCAACTAAAACAGCAGGATTCCCCTACCATACCGCCCTGGTTGGTGGCGGCGGGACGAATGCGAGTGACGCTTGTGATTGCACCACCAACCAAATCGACAAGCGCAGCTTCCGACACTCTAGCCGGTGCACTCGCTGAGCGAACAAGATTTATTTCTGGCACGTTGCCTTTGATGAATTCAACAGGTATAGTAGTCTCCGATTTTGTTGAAGCCATGAATCAAGTTATCACCGCGAAGCTAAAGTTAAATCTCACCGCCGAACAGAAGTTGGCGGTGGGTGATACCACGCTGGCTTACCGTGATGCCTTGAACTATACTGCTATGGTCGTTTTTGGTAATGGCAAGTCTAGCAATGGTGCTAAATTGCAGAAGCTTGTCTACAGTCACCTGCGTTCCGAGTTTAGGTTAGGCGCACAGATGGCGTGTAACGTACCCAGACAGGTAGCTGCAACGCTTAAATCCTTATTAACTAAGGTTAAACAGAACAATGAAGCGATCGAAAAAGGACATACCAAAAAGCCTTTTAAAGGGCTTGACAAAGCTCCTAAATACGCATCTCGGACTGTTACCTTTAATTATCGGCGAGACTACTCGTTCAAATCTGACCAGCAAGTCAGTATTGGAACGCTCAACGGTCGGATTGTTGTACCTTACGAAGGCTGGCATATACATCTAGACTTAATTAGAGTTTGCCCTAACATCGGAGCGGCGAAGATAGTTTACCAGCGCTATTCAAAGACTTACTACCTAATGGTGAGTCTTGAAATTGAACTACCAGATATTGAACCAACTACCATTACCCGAATCTCTGGTGTTGATGTTGGAATGAGATATCTAGCGGTGGAAACAGACCCAAATAATAAGTCTACATTCTATTCGGGCAAAGCATCTCGACACAAAGCTAACCAATACCAGAAAGCCCGGAAAAGTCTACAGCGTCAAGACACCCGCTCGGCAAAGCGACGACTAATCGCATTATCAGGACGGGAGAGACGGTTTATCGCTGATGTCAACCACCAAATAAGTAAAGAAATTGCCAAGCCAAACAGCTTGATTGGACTGGAAAACTCGCTCGAAATCAGTGATATAACTCAATCCAAATCTGGTAAGAATGGGAGCAATAAACAGCGTAAAGCAAATCGAAACAAGACCTTATGGTTCTTTGCCAAATTACACGGCTATATAGACTACAAGGCTAATTTGATTGGCAGTTTAGCAACTAAAGTTCCAGCGCATTATACTTCGCAAAGTTGCCCTAAATGCGGGCATACCTCGAAGGCTAATAGACCGAACAAGGGGCTAATGTTTCGCTGTGAATGTTGCGATTATGAATTACACGCTGATTTGGTTGGGGCGCGAAACATTGCAATGAGAACGTTGCTCGTTCGGCAAGACCCGACGAGTACGGGGAGCTTGTCAGTATCCCCTGACGTGTCGCGCGATGAAACTAAAGCTGATATCCTGCAAAGGTTTTCAGAATTGCGGTGGAGCGTAGATACAAGCCCTCATCATAGCGTTACTCCGCTTGATGACGGGTAATTGACGGACGATCTACCGAAAAAACTCACAGCAGCGACATAATCAGAATAGGGAAGAGATATCGGCCTCAAAGACTTAGGTGCAATTCCAATTCGCAACCGGATGCACAGCCCGCCAGCAACTGTATAGATAAGTATTTCTAACAGAGGCGCTGTCAGGGAATTTGTGCAGTCGAGCGAAGCTGACAAAATCAGAAAAACATAGGCAAACTCAATCAATATGAGCTACTGCGTAAATCCCGGCTGTCCCAATCCTCAAAATCCTGCTGACTCTATTCTCCAGTGTCAGACTTGCGGCGCGCGGCTATTGCTGCGCGCTCGCTACCGAGTTATTGAACCTTTGGGACAAGGAGGTTTTGGAGCTACATTTCTGGCAAAAGACATTTCTTTACCCGGTCAACCGAGTTGCGTGGTTAAGCAATTGCGACCCAGCAGTTCGTCACCGCGAGTTTTAGAAATGGCGCGGGAATTATTCAAGCGAGAAGCGAAAACCCTCGGCCAACTGGGCGACCACCCGCAAGTACCGAGGCTGCTAGATTATTTTGAAATCGAGCGGCAATTTTACTTAGTTCAAGAGTATGTTAAAGGCTCGACTTTGAAACAAGAAGTCAAGCAATCAGGGCGTTTTAACGAATCAGACGTTAAAATTTTTCTATTAGAAATTCTGTCAGTAGTGCAATACATCCACAGCCAAGGAGTAATTCATAGAGATATTAAGCCGGCAAATATTATTCGCCGCAGTCAAGACAATCACTTAGTTTTGATTGACTTCGGTGCGGTAAAAGACCAAGTTAACCAAACGCTATTATTAGACCCCGCCGACCAAGGGGCTAACACGAAATTTTCAGTCGGCACGTTTAGTTTTGCTCCCCCGGAACAAATGGCGCTGCGGCCGATATTTGCCAGCGATATCTACGCCGTGGGAATGACTTGCTTGTACTTGCTGACAGCAAAATCGCCCAAGGATTTAGATTTCGATGCCGTAACTGGCGAAATTATTTGGCAGCCCCACGTTCAGTTGAGTCCAAGTTTTTCGCGGATTCTTGAGAAAATGCTCAAGCCGCTAGTCGGCCACCGCTTTCAATCTGCTGCAGATGTCATCAAAGCTCTAAATGGCGAACATGAAGACGCTGACCTTTACAAGGGTTTAGCAACTGAATTCAACTCCTCTATCCGCACGGTGGAAGAACCGACGATATTTAATGAAGAAGGTTCTGCGTGGTCGTCGCCGAAAAGCAAAATCAATGAAGATTTGCGAACGAACCACACTATTCGCGGTAGAACTGGATTCACCCAGTCTGGAAATACGGGGATGCAGCCGAGAGTTTCCCGCAGTCTGGCAGAGTCCGGCAGAACTTTCGGAACTGCGGCATTTTCCAACAGCAATTCAGCAGCGCCGAAGGTCACGAAAGCTGTTGTTAAGTGGGACAGCAGCAGCTTGCGAGCGGCATATTTTAAGGGGAAGCGCGATTTTGCTGACTGCGAACTGTCGGGTTTGCAACTGCAAAAAGCGCAGTTAGCGGGGGGGAATTTTTATCAGGCTAGATTGGTCAAGGCCAATTTGCAAGCAGCGGATTTGTCGGGTGCGAATTTGGGTCATGCGAGGTTAATTAATGCGAATTTGCGATCGGCAAATTTGACTGAAGCTTATTGCAGCACTGCTAATTTTGAATGCGCGGATTTTCGAGGTGCTGATTTGACGGGCGCTTATTTGAGTAAGGCGAATTTGCGGGGTGCAAATTTGTGCGGCGCGAATCTGACTGACGCTACAGTTAGCGATGAACAACTAGCAATGGCAAAGACAAACTGGTTGACTACTAAGCCGGATGGTAAGCGGGGTTTTGGATTTTAAGAAGTCATTAGTCATTAGTCATTGGTCATTAGTCATTAGTTAGGGGTCATTAGTCATTAGTTAGGGGTAATGGGTAATTGGTAATTGGTCATTAGTCATTAGTCATTGGTCATTACTAATTTTCCCACTCTCCCCCTCTCCCACTCTCCCACTCTCCCAATCTCCCCCTCTCCCACTCTCC